>JAAENP010000153.1 GCA_024224155.1 bacterium | reverse complement strand
TGACAGCTCCACTGAAAACGGGCCGAAGATACGACTGCAGTCAGACCTCCCGCTGTCGCCAACCTCTCAGCACTCTGGTAAGGAAAAACATCATGTAGAAAGACAGCGCCACACACCTACTTGCGCGAGGAGTCCAGATACGCTTTCTATGGAAGTCGCCCTTCTCGGGCCTCTGACCACCGGAACATTGCGAACCGGTAGGCAACCACTCTCGATTCCCTCGAAGTGTTTGCTCAATGTTTGCTCTGCGTCCTTCGGGGGCGTGGCCGCAGCCGGCCATGATTAATATAAATCGTTGATTCTATGGAGCTTGGTGGCACGGCGGTCGGGCTGTGGGCCGACGCAAACACGGTGATCGGGCGTCAGAGTGTCGGTTGCCGCCGGGTCGTCTTCTGGACCGGCTGGCGGATCGGCGAAGTCCTCGGGCTCGAGTGGGCGAACCTCGATCTAGAGAACGGCGCCGCCAAGCTGCTCAAGACTAAGTCGGCGGAGGAAGAGTACCGACAGCTTCCGGCTGAGGCGGTTGAGATCCTCAAGCGGCTGTCGCCTCAGGCCTACTCCCAGTGGGTCTTCCCTGGTCGTAGCCCGGACGAGCACCTGGAAAGCGTCCGGAAACCCTGGTCCAGGATCCGCAAGCGAGCAAAGCTGGACAAGCTCGAGGGGCTCAGACCGCTCCGCCTCCACGACTTGAGACACAACCTTGTCAGCTGGGATGTCTCTCGCGGAGTACCTCTCGAGATTGCCGGCAAGAACGTCGGTCACCGCTCTCGGCGCTCCACCGAGGTCTACGCTCACTTCGCCCCCGATGCCCTCAAGCGTGCAGCCGACGAACGGGCAGGCGCGATGCGAACAGCGGTCGAGGCGACAAAGCAGAAGTAGGGTTCTGGCGCGAGACCGAGGGCGCTACTTCAGCGAGTGCATTTCGGGCCAGCAGCTGACATCCGAAGGAACGCGGAACCGCCAGAAACTCACCATGCCACAGGCCGGACGAGTTTTGACACGGACAGGTGTGGAAGCCTGCAATCGGGCTCGGTCGCCACACCTGACGCCTGGTATCTTGGAGCAAGGGTGACGCTCAACGGCGCCGGCTCGCCCGGCGCCCGGAGCAGAGGAGAGACCATGCGATGTCTCTGATCGAGACTTTCGAGAAATCCCGTCTCGCCACCGGTGCCGGCGAGCTCTGGCGCCGGGGAGTCACCGCCAGCTTCCTCAACGCGGTCGGCGACGGCTCGCTCCCGGAGGAGGCTTTCCACCGCTGGCTGGTCCAGGACTATCTCTTCGTCCAGGGGTTCACTCGCTTCATGGCGCTGGCCGCTTCGCGCACTCCGCGGCCGGCGCAGAGCGTCATGATCGGCGGCCTGGCCGCGCTCGATGCCGAGCTCGCCTGGTTCGAGGGCCATGCCGAGGCGCGCGGTCTCGACCTCGGCGCCGCAGCCCACCCGACCTGCCGCCGATATGTCGACTTCCTGGTCGCCTCCGCCTACACCGAACCGGTCGAGGTGCTGCTGGCGATCCTCTACGGAGTCGAGGTCGCCTACACGGTCGCCTGGGGCAAGCTCGAGCCAACGGGCCCCTACGCGGAGTTCATCGAGCGCTGGACCAGCGCGGAGTTTCAGCAGTACGTCGCCGAGCTTCTGCGACTCGCCGACGCCTACCCCCACCCCGGCCAGCAGCCCGCCTTCGACGAAGTAATGCGCCACGAGCGAGACTTCTGGCGCATGACCTGGAGAGGTTGAGGGTAGCGGCGGTGGCGGGCAGTGCTCCTCTTCACGAGAGACTCTGGCGGCAGAGCCGGGACTTGGCCTCCGGCTGCCTCGAGCACGCCTTCGTCCGCGGCCTCGGCGACGGCACGCTCGACCCCGAGGCCTTCAAGGGCTATGTCACCCAGGACGCCTTCTTCCTGCGCTCCTTTCTCGGCGCCTACTGCCTGGCGGCGGCGAAGTGTGCCGACGCACCGGAGCGGGTGCGCGTCTTGCACGACCTCGTCGGCGGTGTCCTCGAGGAGCTGAAGCTCCACGCCGGCTACGCCCAGAGATTGGGGATCGACCTCGAGCGGGTCGAGCCGCGACCGGCGACCTCCGCCTACACGGACTTCCTCGAGCACACCGCCTGGTCGGCCGAGCCGGCCAAGATCGTCGCCGCGATGACCCCTTGCATGCGCCTCTACGCCTTCCTCGGACAGAGCCTCGCCCCCGCAGGCGCAGACAACCCGTACCGGGATTGGATCGAGACCTACTCAAGCCCCGAGTTCGAGGAGCTGGCCGGCCGGCTCGAGGCGCTTCTCGATGAGCTGGGGCAGGACACCGAGGGCGTCGGCGACGCCTACCGCTACGCCATGCGGTGCGAGCTGGATTTCTTCGAGTCCTCGAGAACGCCGGCCGCTCAGCAGGCGCACGGGGATCACGCCAGGCCCTAGACAACGGGACGTGGCGCTCAGACCTAGTAGAGTCATCGGGGGAGAGAGTTGACTGTGCCCAGGGTCCGGCCCATCGAGAAGAAGTACACAGCGGTCCGGCGGCTCCTCGAACTGGGCAAGCAAAAGGGGTATCTACTCTCCGACGAGATCTACGAGATGCTGCCGGACGAGGTGGTGAGTCCGCCGGACGGGCTCGCTGAGGTCTACGTCCGCCTGTGCAAACTAGGCATCGAGGTCATCGACCGTCCGGAGAAGTATCAGAACCAGCTCTCCGTCGAAGGTGTGGAAGCCGAGTTCGAGCCGAAGGAGGGCGAGGTTGCAGAGGTTCCCCTCGGCGAGCACGAGAAGGACAAGGATCCGGTACGCATGTATCTTCGGGAGATGGGCACCGTGCCGTTGCTCGATCGTCACGGCGAACTGGAGATTGCCCGGAGCTTGGAGCATGGCGAGTGGTTGATCTACGCGGCTTTGTGCCAGCAGCCGCGGCTCTTGCACGAACTCTTGCGCCTTAACGAGCTCGCCCAGAGGCACAAGTGTGTGCCCCGAGAACTCATCGACACCGGACCGGACGAGCCCTTCGATGCGAAGACAAGCGACCGAATCAACGCGGACCTAGAGATGTTCCAGCGGATCGGCAAGTACGACCGAGAGATCAACAAGCTGCGCCACAGGCAGAAACGCTACGGTCGTACTGGCGATCCGTACCAGGAGATGGAGCGAGAGATCGACCGGCTGATGGCCAAGATCGGAGAGACGATTCGCACCATCGGTTTGACCTTCGAGGACCGAAACCAGCTGGTCGACTTGCTCGAGCAGATCGATCGTTCATTTTCCCGACTTAAGAAGGACATTCGGCGGGCGCAGCTTGCCTTAGAGCGCGAGCCCAACAAAGAGCTTCAGGCCCTACAGCGCCGCAGAATCGAGAAGCACCGCAGGAAGCTGCATGACCTCGGACAGCACTACGGAACCACTCATGCGCGGCTCACAACGACGATCCAGACGATTCGACAGGGGGAGGCGGAGTGTGAGCGAGCCAAGGAGGAGTTTGTTGTTGCGAACCTTCGCCTAGTGGTTTCCATCGCCAAGAAGCACACCAAGCGGGGGCTCCAGTTTCTGGACCTCATCCAGGAGGGCAACATCGGCCTGATGAAGGCGGTGGACAAGTTCGAGTATCGCCGCGGGTACAAGTTCTCCACCTACGCTCACTGGTGGATTCGCCAAGCGATCACCCGAGCCATTGCGGACCAGGTACGCACGATCCGAATTCCAGTGCATATGTTCGAAATCCTCAGCAAGCTCACCCGCATGACTCAGTCCCTGGTCCAGGAGTTGGGGCGCCAGCCCACCGCCGAGGAGATTGGCAGACAGATGGATCTGCCCGCCTCCAAAGTGCGCGAAGTCATGCAGATTGCTCAGCACCCGATCTCCCTCCAGTCCACAATCGGCAACGAGGAAGATTCGCACCTGGGGGACTTCGTCGAAGACAAGGATGCCGTCTCGCCGGTCGACTCACTCCTCTCCAGCAATCTTCAGGAGCAGATGGGCAAAGCCCTCAAGACTCTAGTGCCACGAGAGGAGCAGATCGTGCGCATGCGATTCGGAGTTGGCGAGGACTCTGGGTGTACTCTCGAAGAGGTGGGGCGCTCCTTCCGCCTCACCCGGGAGCGCATCCGCCAGATCGAGTCGAAAGCCATGGGAAAACTCCGTCACCCCAGTCGAGCGGCGAAGCTCAGGTCTCTACTCGACGGTTCGGCTCAGAGCTGAAGGTGAGGGCCGGGGGGGCGATCAAGTTTCTCCAGGCGGAACGAATGGGCAGGCTCAAACGGACGCCGCCGAGTCCCGGGCCACGGGCGCCTGGACAAGGGGCTGAGTGATAACGGGAGGCGGCGGATCCACCACCGGCTTCATTTCTTCGTCGGAGATCAGCTCGGCATACGGACCCAGCTTCTCTCGGTACCGCCACCTGTAGTACGCGGGCAGCGCCTCGCGACGACCCTCGTGGAACGCGAGAAGCTCGGAGTCGGTCCGGAGCCGCTCCAGGACCTCGCGCAGCGCGGCGAGGTCGTTTCT
>JAAENP010000152.1 GCA_024224155.1 bacterium | reverse complement strand
TTTCCCCCCTCCCAAAGACAGAGGAATCGGACCTAATGCCGGGGAAATCTCACGTTCCCCGTGGTATCAAACTTGGGAGCAGGTCAAGTTGGCGAAGGCCTTGGACTCTCTGCCACCGCCCCCTTAGGACAAAAGAACTCTGGCCTCGCACGAGCGGAATGGCGACTGGCAATCCGATTCTTGGGGCCGATTACCGGCGTCCGCGAGTCGCGTCGACGAGAGCCTCCGTCCACAACGGGAGCCTTTCTTCGCCCAGTTGGTTTTGCTTCGCGGCTGCCCGATTGTACGTCGCGAGCAACTCGCGTGGATCGCAGAACGCATCCAGGAGCGCTTGGCGCCCCAGTTGCTCCTCGATTGTCACCGCCATCTTCCAGCCGACCGTGTACCAGGGACCCTGCTCTCCGTAGAAAGAGCGAAAGATCTTCTGCTTTTCCTCGTCCGCGAGACTCCCGTCGACAGAACCGGCGACAAACGCCTCGACTTTTCGAAGATCCTCTTCGAATCGTGACATGTCGTCATCCCAACGGTTTCGCTCTTCCTCGGGACTCACCTCGTGAGGATGGACTTTGGGACCGCCGGCCGCTGCGAGCATCGCAAAGCCCTCGCCGAACGCACGAAGCCTCCAAGCGATCCACGCCGTCTCGTCAGGCAGAGCATCAATCTCCCTTTTCGTCGCCTCGCTCGGACAGTTCCCGCCAAACCCGATGTGATGGAACTCATGGGCGAGCGTGTTTGCAAGCTTGTCAGGCGTTACTTCTGGATCGAGGTACATGAAGATCGCGGGATCGGTTGTGATCTCGAAAACGAATGAATTCGTCATCGGCTTGATCACTGGATAGACCTTTGCGCGAATCGTCGATCCCTCCGGGAGATAAGCCATTGCCTTTGCGATGGGAGATGAGAGGTCGACACTCGCCCACTTCTCGAGGGTATCCGCGAGACTCTCCGCGTTCGCCACCAGGTCGTCCGACAGGACGAATTCACGGAACTCTTCATCGGTGAAGTCACGCTTCATCACAGCCTCGCGCTTCTTCAGTCGGATGTAAGGCTCGGTCTCGAAGAGCCGATCCCAGTCAGACTCCGCGATCCCTAGGTCCGCAGCTCTCTTCTCGAGAATCGAGAGAACCGCGTCTGCCTCGTCCGTGTTCATCACGGCGCCAGGCTCCGCCCCCGCGGACGCTGAGACGAGAAAGATAACGACTGACAAGACCGGTCGCACAGAAAGTAACCTCATTCGACACCTCACTTGGCTCAATACGAATCACTTCGAGAGTGTTTCATCTCCAGTGCAACTCCGGGCCCGGCTTCCCGTACTCAGCAATGTAACCGGACGGCTCTGGGAAGAACCGTGCGTGCCGGAGCTGCGCTTCGTCCAGGCAGGCCGCTACGGTATTCTCTTTCAAGCCAATCAGGATGATGAGGAGGAACATTCGCATGCTCGAGAGATTCAGTCATCGTGCCGTATTCGTCTTCGTTCTCGCCGCGCCGCTCATGTTTGCCACAGCCTGCGCGAAACCGCCTGCCGCCGAGCAGGAGCCGATCGCGGCGAAGAAAATCCCGGTTACCACCAACTCCGACGAGGCGAGCGAGCTCTTCCTCGCCGGTCGCGATCTCAACGAAAGGCTGCGCGCGACAGACTCGCACGAGTATTTCGAGCAGGCGATCGAGCTCGATCCGAACTTCGCCTGGGCACATCTCCAGGCCGGATTCACCGGATCGACGGCGCAGGAGTTCTGGGACCGCCTGAAGTCGGCCGTCTCGGCGTCGGGCAACGCATCCGACGGGGAACGGCTCCTGATCCTCGCCACCGAGGCCGGGGCCAAGGGCCACCCCGCAGAGCAGATGAAGTACCTGTCTGAATTGGTCGCGGCCTATCCCGACGACGAACGTGCCCACAATGCCTTGGGTGCGGCTCATTTCGGCCGTCAGGAGTATGGCGAAGCGATCGAGCACTACCAGCGCGCAATCGACATCAACGCCGACTTCTCGCAGCCCTATAACCAAAAGGGGTATGCACACCGCTTTCTCGGCGACTACGAGGCGGCGGAGGCCTCGTTCCAGAAATACGTCGAGCTCATCCCCGACGATCCCAACCCCTACGATTCCTACGCTGAACTGCTAATGAAGACGGGGCGGTTCGAGGAGTCGATCGACAAATACCGCGAGGCCCTCGAGCAGAACCCCAACTTCATTGCATCCTACATCGGCATCGCCAACAACCAGATGTTCATGGGTGAAATGGAAGCAGCGCGGGCAACGCTCGTGGATCTCTCCGAGGTGGCGCGAAACGTCGGCGAGAGGCGGGCAGCGCACCTGTGGAGCGCCCGCTCCCATCTCCACGAGGGCGATCACGAGAAAGCCATTGAGAGGTTCGGCGAGATGTACGCCTTGGCGGAAGCGGAGAACGACTACGCCGCGATGGCCGGAGACCTCAACCTGATGGGCGACATCCTGCTCGAAGCGGGCCGGCTCGACCCGGCTGCCGAGAGCTACACGAAATCGATCGACGCCATCGAGCAGGCCGGGGTGGCAGACGACGTCAAAGAGAACGTCAAGCGAAACATCCTCTTCGACCAAGCGCGAGTGACTCTCGCCCGCGGGGACGTCCAGGAAGCCAAGGCCATCGCGGAGAACTACAACGAGCAAGTGGCGACCAAGCGGATCCCGTTCGAGGTTCGCCAGGCCGGTGAGCTTCTGGGGATGATCGCTCTCGCTGAAGGCAGCCACGCCGAGGCGGTGGCCCATCTAGAGAAGGCCAACCAACAAAACCCGCAGGTCCTGTTTCTGCTGGCCAAGGCCCACCACGCCCAAGGCAACGCCGACGACGCACGGCGCTACTGTGATCTTGCCGCCAACTTCAACGCCCTGAGCGGCACCTACGCCTACGTGCGCACTGCGGCCCAGAAGATGCTGGCCGAGCTGTAGGAACCAGATCTTGTTCTCGTCGTTGGTCGACGAGAGCAGCGACAGCGCTTCGAGATGGTTGAGGCGGATGGTGTTGCCCTGGATCTTGCTGCCGGTGATGTTCTCTAGCTGAACGCCGTAGGCGGTGTCGGTGACCGTGTTACCGATGATCAGGTTGTTGGCCGCGCTGCGGATGTCGATGGCGGCCGCGAACTTCGACAGCTTGCACTGGCGGATCGTCACGTTGTCGTGGGAGTTGTTGGTGATCCCGATGTGGGAGCCGCTACCCTGGATGCTCTTGCCCTGACAATCGAGCTCTACGTTGGGGGCTCCGACGACCACGCAGTCGGTGCTGGTGGAGCTCAGGTCGTTGGCGAGCGTGACCTTGGAGAAGGCCCCCTTGAGCTTCGAGGTGCAGTCGGCGCAGGAGCTGCACGGCGTCGTTGTGGCGGCGAGGTGGTCGGAGAGAAGGAGAGCGTGAAGACAGACGACGCACAACAATCGCAGGATCATGGGTTTCTCCTCTACTATTCGACGGGCCTTCCCAGCATCCGATACGATTCGGCACGGGCGAGCATCGCTTTGCGATGGCCCGGCTCAAGGTCGATCGCTCGCGAGAAGTCCTCGATGGCGCGCTCGTGGAGGCCCGTGGCCTGCCGGTTCAGGCCCCTCCAGAAGTAGCCTCTGGCGTCACCCGCCAGGGCCGAGAGATAGCGGTCATACTCCTGTTCGGCCTGGTCGAATTGACCCTGAAGCGTGAGCACCATGGCCCTCTGGAGGGCAGCGGGCCAGAGGTAGCGGTCGAGCTCGAGTGCGCGGTCGAAGTCTTGAAGCGCCGCGTCGAGCTCTCGCCGGCGCGCGCGGAGGGCCCCACGATTGCTGAACGCCTTGGGAAGACGTGGATTGATGAGAATGGCCGCATGGAAGTCCGCGAGCGCTTCTTCCAGGCGGCCGGCCTCGAAGCGAAAGGTGCCACGATTGAGGTGGGCCTCGCCGACTCTGCCCGGGAACTTGGCGATGACGTCGGACCAAAGCGTCTCGCTGTCGGTCCAGACCCGGACGCGGCTGAACGTGAGGCCGCCCCAGACGACGGCGACGATCGTCAGCAAGGATCCGACTTGCCGGAAGCGGCGTGTGACCATGTCGCCACGACAGAGCAGACCCACGAGCAAGAGGATCAGGCCGAGCGAAGGCAAGTAGACATAGCGATCGGAGAGGAAGTTCGTGCCTCGCCCTGACATCGAGAGGACCGGACTGATGGTCACGAGAAAGAAGAGCACCCCGAAGCCGGACACCCGCGATCGGGCTCGATCCCGAAAGACCCAAAGCGCCACGAAGAGGCTCGCGGCGGCCACAGCTGCCAGGATGCCGCCGGGCACGCTCACGAAGAGCGACTCCGGATAGATCACGGAAAGATGAAACGGCGCCGCGACGTGGGCCGCGAAGGCCCAGACCCTGACCAGCTGGGCTCCGAGGGAAGCCGAGAGCGTCTCACCGCGGCCGGCCTGAGCCTGCCCCAAGCTTGGCGGCAGCCCGTAGAGAGCGGCGGCGAGCAAGGCGATGACGGCGAAAGCCAACTTCTCCCGCAGCTGGCGGGCATCGACTCTGCGTTGGGCGAGGTCGTCGATCAGAAACGGAACGATCACGAAAGTGAGCGCGGCTCCCTTGCTCAGAACGCCGCCGAGATAGCAGAGGCAGCTTGCGCCGAGCCACCGCGGTTTGACGAAGCCGCTCCGAGCGTATCTGAGATAGCACAACAAGGCGCCTAGGAAGAACGCCGAGAAAAGGACGTCCTTTCGCTGGACGGCCCAGGCCACGGACTCGACGTGAAGAGGGTGCACCGCAAAGAGAAGAGACGTGAAGAAGGCCGCGAAGGTGGTCTTTCTCGGAGGGAAGCCTGCGATCCGGAAGACGGCGAGGGCCGCGTAGAACACCAGGGTCGAGTTCAGGAGGTGGAGTAGCAGATTGTCGAGGTGAAAGACGATCGGTTTCATGCCGAAAAGTCGGTTTTCGACCTGCCAGCTGAGGTAGACGAACGGCTTGTAATGCGGGCTCAAGATCTGCTCCGCGAAGGCCTCTCTCACTCCCGGCCAGCCAAACTGGCGAACCACCGGGTTGTCGACGAGGAAGCGCGGATCGTCGAAGTTGACGAAGCCGTTGCGGACGATCGGGCTGAAGACCAGCGCGGTGGCCAGCAGGACGAGGCCTACGGCGGTCCGCCAGAGGGCTCGCTGCGGAGCGGCGGTCCCAGGTTTCCCCTCTGACCCTTCTCGGCTGGTAGGCATGGTCGGCGTGGTTCTTGTGCTACATTAGCAAAGAGCTTAAAGGAAGGGCTCGCGAGTGGAGCGTGGAGCTGCGAAATGGTGTCTCGGGGTCGTGCTGGCGCTGGCTCTTTGCGCGCTGGTCGCCCCGGAGGCGGCCGCGCAGACCAACGACGAGATCAACGCCGGGCTGCAGTTCAACTTCTCGCCGCCCGGTGCCCGCACCATGGCCCTGGGAAACGCGTTCGTCGGCAGGGCCGATGACGCCACCGCCGCCTTCGCCAACCCGGCGGGATTGGTGTGGCTGACGCGGCCGGAAGTTTCGACCGAGGCCCGGTCATCGACGTTCACCACGCGCTACCCACACCTGGGGAGCGCGACCGGCCAGCCCACGGCGTGTCAGAGGGAGAAAGGGTGGTGGCCGCTCGGCGGCACCGACAACTGCCTCGATACGCAAAGCGGCCCCGGATTCAGGGACTGGCAGAGCGACACCGATGGCCTGTCCTTCTTCTCGTACGTGCACGTCTTTGGAGCGCGGGGTCGAGGTGACACCGAGCCCCGCCGGAGCGGCAGAATGCGGGAGCGCTGGCGGCTGGCCGCCTATCGCCACGAGCTGGCGAACTTCGAGGCCCAGATCCGAGGGAGCGAGGGCAGCTTCATCCGCGGCCTCGGAACGCCCTCCACGATCCGCAGTCGGCTCGCCGGGATGATCGGGGACCTGCGACTGAGCATCGAGAACGTGGGCGTCTCGGCCGCTTTTGAGGTCACGGACAACGTATCGTTGGGAGCGGGCGTCGCCTACTACGATTTCCAGTTCGACGCCCAGACCCGGCGCTATCGGTCGGTCGCCAACGACACCCTGCTCGACGACTTCTTCGTGATTCCCCAGGACACCGGCGATTTTCCGGCCCTGCCGGGGCCCGTCGATTTCTCAGAAGAGAACGAGTTCGACAGGCACATCCAGACGGGCGACGACAGCGACGTCGGAGTTGTCGCCGGTCTGCTGTGGCGGTCGCGCTCGGGCGACACGAGCGCCGGTATCGCCTACCGGAGCGCTCCACGCTTCGAGTTCGACTACACATTTCGATGGCAGGCCAAAGCCGACTCCGAGGCTCTGGGGAATCCGGACATCACCGACCCCGGCATCGAGCGCGCCCTGAGCGGCGGGGCCGACTTTCACGTTCCGGACTACCTGAGTGTCGGCTTCTTCCGGCAGTTCTCGATCGGCCGGCGAAGCCGCCAGGTTCCCAATCTACGAGTCTCGGCCGAATACGCCCGGGTGGGCTACTCGAACCTCGAGCCGGAGAGCAACATTCTGCTGAACGGGCTCGTGGATGCCGGCTCGTGCGGCGACTTCGATCGATATGGCAGTCCCCAGACCTCGGTCCCGTGTGTTGTGGATCAGAGCGTTCTGAGCAAGTTTCGGATCGACGACGCCGACGAGTTCCATCTTGGCTTGGAATACGAGGTCGGTCGGAGCAGCGTGTTCTTCATCAGGGCCGGCGTCTGGCTCGATCCGGACCACCAGATGCGCTATCAGAGCGGTGACGACGACGTCCGTACGTTTCGGTGCATTGGGACCGATCTCCTCCCAGGTAGCGACAAGCCGTCTTGCGGTCGGTTCGAGTTCGTCGATCCCCGGGATCCCAGCAACCCTGACGGGCTCGATCGGCCGGCGGACCGGTTCGCTTCGCGTTTCGGCCGGGGAAGCGACGAGATCCACCTCACCGGCGGTTTAGGGCTGCTGCCAGGGGGGGAGCGCTACCAGATGGACCTGGCCTTCGACCTCTCGAAGCGCGTGGACGTCTTCACGGTCTCGTTCGTCTACTACCTGGAAGGCAGGTCGCGGTGAGCGGAAGAATCCGTCGGCGGCTGCTCGCGGGCGCGATTCTGCTCATGGCGTTCGGCCTGCCTGCCCAGTTGGTGTCGGCCGCCGACCGCGAGCGCGGCCGCGAGGCGGTGACGCTCTTCAAGAAGGCCTGGCGCTCGGAGGATTTCGGGCGGCTGCGAGAGGCGGCCCTGCTCTACGGCCTCAGCGCTGACATCGCGGAGCAAGAGACTGGTTGTCCGCGCAGGGAGCGAGATCGACTGGTTGCCCGCAAGTTTCCCCTGTACGGAGTCACCCGCCGCAGGCCGTTTCTTCCGAGCTACTACCGGGGAGTGGCGCTCGGGCGGATGGGTTTCTTCAAGGAGGCGGCGACGGCATGGCGCCGCTCCATCGAATGCGAGGGCCTGCGAGGGTGGAAGCAGCAGAGACGGGAGTTGGCGGATGAGATAGCCGGCGCGCTGTCGGAGTATCCGGAGGAGCTCGAGGCAGTTTCCGGATTGCTCACCGATGCCGGCAAGCAGCTGGACGACTTCGCGCGGCTCAGGGACTCGGCCGCATTGAAAGACGATGCGGCGCTCGAGCGGCTCGAGGCGGAGCTGAGGCGCGAGCTGGCGCGAGCCGAGACCGAGTTGAGCGCCAGGTCGGAGATGCCGCGACCAACGGCTCGGTCCCCGGGGAAGAGCTGGGCGGGCTACCGCGAGCTGGAGGCCCTCCTCGGCGACCTGGAGACCGCCGTCGGCGCCTTCGACGCCGTGGCCCGGGCGGGGGAGATCCTTGCGAGCGTCGAGAACGAGGTCTTTCGAGCCCACCTGCTGCTCGAGCAAATGCTCCTCGAAGAGGCCTCGGCGGCAGTCGCGCCGACGGCGTCGCGCCGAAACAAGCTCGGCTCGGCCTCTCGGTCGTTCCGCTTGGCGGCCAGGGCTCGAGCCCCGGCCGGCGGCGGCCGGGATTCGCAGGTTTGCGTCGCGTCACCGTCGGGACGGCGGGTCGAGTCGGAAACTCTGTACGGCGGGGGAAGCCATGCCCTTCTGATCGGGATCGGCGAGTTCACGGACCCTGAGCGTGGTCGACGTTGGAACAACCTCGACATCGGACGCGATCTCAACGACCTGGAAACGGTCTTGGAACGGCACGGCTTCGACACGATAGTCCGCATCCCCGATCCCGGCGATTCCGAGCCGGCGGTGGAGCAGACCAGCCTCAAACAGCTCCCCAAGAAGATCGACGGCTTCCTCGAGGAAGCGAAGAATGCGGCGCGGGTTGTCATCTACTACTCCGGGTACGCTCGGTCGTTCAGCATCGTGGAGGCCGCGGGCGGCTACGCCGGCGAGCCCGAGAGAACCCGGGAACGGCTTCTCGGATTCATGGTCCCGAGCAACGTGCCGCGGGTCGGGCAGCCGGCCGATGGAAGAACCGACGACCCGGAGGTCTCCAAGTGGTTCCTGGACCAGGAGGAGCCCACCAGCCTGGATCTATTCTGGACGGCTTTCCGAAGATCGGACTGGGCTGTTCCGCACACCCTGCTGATTCTAAACACCGGAATCTCGGGGACCGTGGTTCCGGAACGCCCCTCCGGCTGGAGACCGGCGAGGCCCAAGGCCCTCGAGCGAGGGACCTACGCCTTCCTTTGCCCGCAGGTGAAGAGAGCGCTGTCGTACGGCTCCGTGGTCTCGATCTACGCCGCCGGCCACACGGATCATGAGAAGGCATCCTCCGGGGAGAGCAGCTTCTTCTCGATGCTCAAGAGCATCCTCGAGGCCGATTCGCCACGCGCCTACGATCAGTGCGGTCTCTTCTTGCGAGCCGACAGTCTGGGAACTTTCCTGAAGGCGACCGGGTTTGAAGGTGCCCGGTCTAACGCCCTGGGAAGTGGAAGGATGGTCTTTCGCATGCCGGGCGTGCCGGTCCGGGAGTGTCCCTACCCGCGACGTCAGCCGGTGCAGGCCGAGAGGGGGCAGCGCACCACGACGTCGACCCAGGGAAGCGCCGACTCGAGCAATGCGGGATCGCTGTCCTGCACGCAGAGATAGCTGAGATTCTTCAGAGGCTCCAGGGCGGCCGGGTCCGGGACCGCCGGCACCTTGAGGACGCGCAGGTCTTCCAGGAGCGCCAGATGAGTGAAGTCGGAGTCGCCGAACAAGGTGCCTCGAAGATCCAGAGTCCGGAGCGACCGCAGCGAACCGAGGAACTCGAAGCTCGTGGCAGAAACGTCCGAGAGCAGGAGCTCCTCCAGCCGGCCCTGGCCGGCGAGCCCATTGAGCATCACCATGTTCGTGCAGCAGGAGAGATCCAGGCTGCGCAGTCTGGGCAGCTCCTCCGGTTTGCCCAGGTCCTGAAGCTCGGTGTTTCGCAACAGATCGAGGTCGACCACCCCGGACAGCTTCGCCACCGTCGAGATGCCTTTCGAGAACCCGGTCGCGTCTCCCCGAAACTCGAGCTTCGAAGAGAAGAGACCCCCCTCGAGCTGCTCGAAGCCGTAGGGCCTGATCGCTTCGACGACGTCGTTCCGGGACCGATCGCGAAGCTCCTTCCAGGTGAGCAGGGCGAGGCCCAGAGTAAGCAGGACGGTGGCGCAGAAAAGCAGCCTCCGAAGTCGGTAGGAGAGCCTCGCCAGGGCCCGGCAGAGCGATGAGTCGTTCAGAAGAGAGGCGATTGTCTCGACCAGCACCTTGACGTCGGTGTCGCGGTTCTTGTCGCTGACCTCGACGGCTTCGATCCCCAGGACGGGCCAGAGCTCCTCGGGCACCAACCCCGGGGGCGGCATCGTGACCCCGTTGATCAGCACGGGCAGGATCGGCGTGCCGGAGCCGAGCGCGCTCTCCAGCTCCAGCCGGACCCAGTCCTCCGGATCAAACAGCCGAGTTCTACGGGCCGCCGGGTCCTCTTCCAGCCAGCCGTGACCGATCAGCGCCAGAACCAGGTCGCTCTCCGCAAGCGCCTCCCGGATAGCGGCCGCGAAGCTCGAGCCGGCCTGGATGACGTCGAAGTCCCGGAAGACCCGATCGGGCCCCAGGTGCCGCACGAGCCCGTCGTAGATCCAGCTGGCCTGGCCCGGGGTGTCTTTTCGCCGATAGCTCAAGAACACCCTGGGTCGCAGCGTGCATCCGCGCTCGCGCGGCGCGGCGCGATCGACGTGTGTCATCGGCACCTGCATTCTAAGCCCCGCTCGGCGTTGGGTCCGAGTGTGAGCTGACGCCGGCCCGAGCCCCGGATGGAAGCCTGATTCCGCTTCAGCGCCAAGAACCGGCACCGCTTCACTACCGGCGGCGCGCTTATCGGGCAAGTCGTTGTGCAAAGCCGTCGCTCGGGGGACCTATCGCATGATGGAGAGCTAGCCACGAAGGCGTCCGATAGAGTGGCCACGTGAACCTCGCGCGGGCCCGCTCTTCGCTCTATTCGGCCAGTGGCGTCAAGATCGCAGCTGTACTCCGGCCTTCGGGCAACTCGACCTCGATCAAGATCTGGCCCTTGATGTTGATGTCTGAGACGTCTGCGACGACCGCTTCCACACCAGTCGCGTCAACAATGTCTTGAAAGCAGCGTAACTCACCTTGCGGTGACCGGCTCGCTCGCTCGAGTTCTGCGCGCCAGTCCCGACCAAGGTGGGCGAACCTGGGACTACTGATAGGGACGCAGCTCAGCGACGAAAGCTGCTGACCGCCCATTGGTGCCGGGCTTCTCCGGCTGCACCGCCGAGACCACCGGGTAGTCGATCGAATTGGTGCAGCCGGTGACGAAGATCCGATCGCCCGACCGGGAAAGCGCGAGCCCGCCGGAGTAGTCGTACTGGCCCACGATCTCGAAGGATCGGCCTCCGAAGTAGGTGCCGAACAGCAGGCGAACAACACCTTTCGCTAGCACGGCGACATACAGATCGCCGCGCCCAGTCCCGTAGCGACGATCACCCGACACCGCCTGGACCGGATCGGCGAGCGGCACTCCCTGTCGGCTTTCGCCCACTACGACGTCACGCCTCTTGCGATCCACTGCTAACTCGCTCACCCGGGCCGGAAGGCACTGCACATTCTGAAGCTGGCGGCCGCTGGCCTGAATGCGGAAGTAGAAACTGTACGGGCAACGGTCGACCATGTCTTCCCAGCCTTCCAGGGGATGGGCCTTGGGGAAGGTGAGGTGGGGGCGCCCCCTGCGATCGACCGCCAGGCCTCGTACTTGCCCTGGAAGGATCGAGGAGCTTTTGAGGCGAACCGAGTCCTCCGTGACCAGGAGACGGGTCAGGAAGCCTGCCGGGGTTCCATCCGGCCCGACGACAGGTCCGGAAGTTTGCCGTAGTGACCGAATCGACGGAAAGTCGGAAGAGTTCGTAAACCCCGCCAACCACAGGGCTCGGCGTCTAGCATCCCATGCGAGATGGGAGGCCCCTTCAGAGCCACTTCCGCCGAGCAACAACGCCGAAACAACCCGTGAGCCCAGCGTGTCGACGGACGCCACAAAGACACCGCCAACATCGGGTTCGGACGCGATCGGCGGCATGCCGAGGAAATCGTTCGAGTCTGTCCAACCGGAGACGAAGATCCGACCGTCCCGTTCGTAGTCAATTGCCGTGACAGCGTTGTAACTGGTTCCCCCGAGAAAAGTCGAGAAGAGGATCGCCTGTCCGTCCGGCGAGATTTTGGTCAGGAAGCCGTGGCTGTCGGAACGCGGAGTGTCGAGGCCACCGACCGTTGGAAAGTCCTCCGAGTAGGTTTCGCCGGCCACATAGATGTTGCCGTCGGGATCAACCGCGACGGCATTCGCGAAGTCCGCGGCTGAGCCCCCAAGGTAGGTGGCAAACTCGATCCGGCTGCCCGTCGCATCGAGCTTCACCACGAAGGCATCCTCAATCCCGTTGGCGTGCTTGCCAGAGTACTCGCCCTGCAACGCGCGCAACGTCGGGAAGTCCGGTGACTGCGTCTCCCCGACAATCACGAACCCCCCGTCGGGCGTCGGAGCGATCGCGTGACCGAAATCGTGCTTGGAGCCACCCAAGAAGGTACTGAATGCGACCTCGGCCGCACCCACCGCCGACACCAGGAGAAGGCCCTGCAGGATGACCAGGACGATCAGACTCTTGCAAATAGGACTTACCGTCAAACGACTCATCCTCAGCGTCCCTCGTCCGAAGCCATGTCCTTCGATCTTCCTACGGCTCAGACTATAACCCGCCATGAGGAGAGGAGAGACACCCGCTTCCGGCGAAGGCGAACCGAGCTCGCCCGATAGGGGCGACATATAGGACTCGTACAAGGACCCTAGCGCGAGCCCGTCGGTACGCCTCTCTACGGCCCCGCGCGATTCCGAACTCGCCGCTCTCGCTGCAGGGGCACGGCTCGTGCCGGCTACCAGGGCTAGGCAGTGGCCAGGATACACGTGCTCCGCTCGGTGAGCGGAGACGAGCGAATTCCCGTGAAGCCGGCCTCGGCCAACCAGTCGAGCACACACGGCAGGGGCGTGGCCTCGCGCTCCTCGCCCCAGAACAGGCGGGCGAGGTCGAACAGGGCGCCAAACGGGTTCTGGTTGCCCCCAGGATCGGAGAAGTAGCCTCGTATGACGAGCAAGCCGCCTGGGGCGAGCGCCCGGTGCGCTTCGAGGAGCATGCCCTTGCTGCTGCGGCTCTCCACGTAGAGAACGTCGGACATCAAGATGGCGTCACGGTCTTCGCCGTACGAATCCCTCAGCATGTCCCCGGGCCGCGTCTCGATGCGCTCCGACAGACCGTTCGCCGCCACGATCTCCTCGGCCACCTCGAGCACCCGAGGTCCGTCGAGCAGCGTGGCTCTGAGATCCGGGTTCCGCCGGCAGAACTCGACGGAATAGATGCCCGAGCCGCAGCCGATGTCGATGAGATCGCTGCGGCCCGACAGGTCGACGGACTCGCCCAGCGCCGCGGCCTCGCCCAGCAGGGCCAGGGCGTGCATAGCCATGGTGAACCGGCGGGGGCCGATGTCCACGGGCCCGTGCTCGGCGCCCGCGTGGCCGGTCATCATTAGCTCCTTCAAGGAGAGCCACTGCGGTGCCTCGGCGGCGAACAGGCGGAACAGGTCGCCCAGGAAAAGGGGCCGTCCGCGCACCAGATGGATCTCGGCCACCGGTCGATTGATGTAGCGTCCCTGCTCCCAGCTAAGCAGCCCGAGGCCGACGCACGCGTCCAGCATCGCCTTCAGCGGTCGCGGCTGGGCATCGGTAGTCCTTGCCAGCTCGTCAGCAGTCTGCGGGCGTTCTTCGAGCCGGGTGAACAGGTCCAGCTCGCAGGCCGTGTCCACCGCCATCAGCTTGCGGTAGGCGTAGGTCCAGTCGAGGATCTCGGTCATGGCTCCGTCCTCCCACTCTTGGCCCAGGTTAACTCGCGATCCCCGACCCTGGCGAGGTCGTAGAGAGGAACCGCCAAGGCCGTCTCTTTGCTTCGGCTGCTGGGCCTCTGGTCAGAGACGAAAGGAGTGTCCGGCTCAGCCTGGCTGGCGAGCGGATCGATCTGGCGCCGCCGGCCCATCGAGGTCCGATAGGGGCGACATATCGGACGTCATGCGTCAACTCGATTTCGCGCCCAAGTCCCGACCTGATGCCTTGCCTGCTTGTGCTTGAGGCCGCTCGTCCGAGCCTGGTCGTCGTGGCTCGACCGCA
>JAAENP010000151.1 GCA_024224155.1 bacterium | reverse complement strand
TACTTACCTCCTACGAAACTGGCCAGTTCTTCCTTGACCTGTTTGCGCGCCCGGTGAGGCGACACGTTCACCGCGGCTTGCGTCCTGTTGATGGCTTCTGCGCTCTCCCGATTCGGGGTGCCTTCGAGAAACCGCATGGAAAAAATCGTCGCGCTCTTGGGCGACAGCTGCAGGATCGCCTGGCGCAGACTGCGTCGCATCTCGCGGTCCTGCTGCCGCCGGTCGGGGCCCGCGTGCTCGCCGTCCGCCGGCGGTACCTCCAGATCGTCGAGCGGGATCGAGCGCGAGCGCGAACGGGCGCGCATCAAGTCGAGCGCCGCGTTGATCGCCGCCCGGTGCAGGTAGCTCCCGGGGTTGGGAGAGAGATCGAGGGAGCTCTGGCGACGCAGCAGGCGCAGAAAGACCGTCTGCAGGCAGTCTTCGGCGTCCTGGGCGCTGCCGGTGACGCGATAGGCCGTCCCGAAGACCCGGGAGCTGTTCTGCTGGAAGATGCGCTCCAGGTCTCCCGACGGCCCGGGAAGTGATTCGGCGTGGGTGAGTGCTAGCAAAGGTTCCTCCTCGTGACGGTCTTTCCTCTTTCAAGATGGAAAACGCTCGTCCGGCGGAGTTATTACACGGCCGTCCAGTTTTTTTGCCGCAGGATCTCCTCGGCCCGCCGCAGGGCTTCGGGAGAGCCGTTGTCGTGGATCGTCAGGCTGAGATCGATTCAGGAGCGGCTTCGGTGAGTCAAGTTTCGAGTCGGTTGGACCGCGTGGCCCCGGAGGGGCCTGAGCGTATAGCCCGGGGCTGGCGACGCCGAGCCCCGGCGAGGCGGAGTGAGCCCCGGGTTGGCGGTCACCCCAGAACCGGCGCCCCGGAGGGGCGCAACATGACGCCATCGCCACCTGAAGTTTCGCCCTTCCAGGGCGAGTAGGTTGGGGGCTCGAGAACCCGGGGCTCGCACTGCGTCGCGCTCGTCGCGCCAGAGGCGCGCCAGCGCAACTTCGTGCGGCCCCGGGCTATACGCTTGCGCCCTTTCAGGGCAACGATCTCGTCGGTTTGAGGCCGCAGTCTTCGCTAGACATCTCTTCAGATTCCGTTTCTTCACAATTGAGTCAAGTTTTCGAGGTCGAAAGCGCCCCGGAGGGCGGCAGTATCGAGTCCGGGACGCAGCCTTGGGCTCAATCGACCTCTAGAGACTCGCGCTGAAGGGCGAAAGAGAGTCTTAGCCCATCAGCTGTCGCCTTCCGGGACGAGGTTGCGCCCCTTCAGGTGGGGGAGGATAGATTCCCCCAATCTGGGGCTGAGGTCCCAGGCTGAATACGCTGGAGGTCGCTCGGGGCTGGAAGTCAGGTGTTTGCTGCGGGTTCGAGCCGGGCATCATGACAGAGACGGTCAATCTCAGCTTGGACTCGATCGAAGGCTCGGCGCAACGGTCCGACGAAGCTCTGGGTGGCCTCAGCGAGGACCAGCCAGCCCGGGCGCAGGATCCGCAGATACACCTTGGAGAAGAACAGGGCGATCTTCAGCCCGTAGGTGGTGACGATGTAGCGATGGGTCTTCGGGATGCGCGAGATGATCCCCTTCAGACGCAGCCGCCGCAGGTCGTAGGTCATCTGCCCGGAAGTGTATTGATCCAGCGAGCGGCCGAGCAGGTCCGCCACACGAGGCCGCAGATCGCGGTGGCGGAATCCGTGCGGGATATGGAAGAAGCCGCACAGCGCCTGTAGCAGCGCCATGACCCGCGGATCAGCGAAGCGCATGGCCGACGCCCGTTGCTTGCCTTCTACCGTGGGCTTTTGGAGACGTTCCAGGCTCGGGTCACTGAAGCCGCAGTGGTGAGAGACCCGCTCGATCTCCAGCAGCTTGCGGTTGGCCTGGCGCCCCAGGTCCGCCAAGTGATCGAGGTTCTCGATGCCTTTGTTGACGCCAAAGTCCAAGGTGTTGTTGATCGTCAGCTCGCTGCGTAAGCCACGCCCGTCCTTGAAGTATTGCTTCAGGTGGGAGCTCTTGTAGTAGACATGCAGGCTGGGGTTGACGCCCTGGGTGATCACGCGAGTGCAGTAGCCGCGCTTGGGAGCGCGGGTCGCGCGAGTATGGCGGGTAGGAAACACCAAGCTGACCCGATCGGGGCGACCCAGGTCCAGGTTCTCCCGGATGACCTCTTCAAAGAAGTGTCGGCCCTGAACCGGTCGGTCGAAGATCTGGGTGAGGCTGACCTCGAGCTGCCAAATGGAGAGCTGATGTCGGTAGCCCGCCGCGCGGTCCTCCTCTGTAAGCGGCCAAGGCAGCCGATGAGACCAGCGCTCAAAGAAGTCCTCGACGTCTCGGGCTGTGAGACGATCGCAGATCTGTTGCAGCCGTTGCGGGTCCTCACACCAGCGAAAGCCATTGTCCAGGGGCTCGAAGGCGATGCCTTCGTGCCGCAGCTGCTGCTTGACCCACTCATGGCCGTTGAGACACAGCTTCACCGGGTAGGGGATGTAGCTGCCGACCTTGACGAACGCGGGTCCCCATTGGCGATCCTGAACGTAGAAGTAGTAGTGGTTGACATAGACGGGCTCGCGCCGAAAGCTGAAGGCCAGTCCTGAGCCCTTACTGGCTTTGAAGGACGACATCTTCTCCTGGGCCACGCCCACGAACACCACGCCCTCGGACTGTTGAAACCGAGCGCGGTATTGGGCGGCGATCTCGTCTTTGCGGTCTCCTCTCTTGAAGGGGACGCGCGGCACGTCATAGCGTCCGACAAAGCGATCTAGCCCTTTGACGAAACGCTGCCGAAGGGGAGGAAACAACGCCGGCGAGGGGATCGGGTTGCCGAGGTGCCCTCGCAGGAAGTAGCTGAGTTGACCGGGGCGTTGGAGCCGCGGCATGTAGCCGTTGAGGTAGAGCCGATCGATGCAAGTGGTGGACAGGGTGACGTGATCGCGCATAATGGTGAAGAGGTTGGGCATCATCGAGTCTCCTTTGTGGTAAGAGTCGACTCGTAATGCTACTCCATATAGGAGAAGACACTCCTATCGAGTACGCCGGCCGATCGGCTGGCGCCAACCTTTCCTACTGGCTAGACACCCTCCAACACCTCGTCGGTTTGAGGCGAAGCTTCGTTAGACATCTCTTCAGATCCCCCAATCTTCACAGTTGAGTCAAGTTTTGCCGGAGTGCTGGATCATGTAGGGGCCGACCTTGTGTCGGCCCAAGACCGCCGGCTGACGCCGACGGCGGGTGGACACAAGGTCCACCCCTACGCCTGCCTTGCCATAGTCAGGATCTCGTCGGTTTGAGGCCGCAGGCTTCGCTAGCAGTCTGTTGCTCTTAGTAGCCACAGGCTGCTAGCACGGTGGGGTTGGGCCGAAAAGCACCGCCGAAGGCGGAGGTTTTCGGGGCGTTACTCCAGCCTTTCGTAGACGCCGGCCAGGAACTCGAGCAGCTTCAGACGCTCGGAGTCGGGCCAGGTCTCGAAGCGCACCCCCCCGGACACTCCGACCTTGTGCTGCACCGTGGCCGGCAGGCGCGACAGCTCATGCTCGCCCAGCTTGAAACTCAACAGTACCCGTGTACCCGCCAGGAGCTCGGGAGGCAAGACCAGCCCCATGCCCTTGGAGTTGAGGTCGATGCCGTCGACGACCCATGGCTGGGACGACAGCTCCGGTACGTCGATGGCGACCAACAGACCATGGATCGCCGCCCGCCGGGTACGCCGCGGCGGCGCCGGCTTCTCCGCTCCGCTGACTCCCGTCAACCTCTGATCCGCACCGTTCTCTGCTGTCATCAGGACTCCTTACGTCGGCCGTTGCTGTCGGTCGAGTGCTAAACTCGTCAATAAGCCAAGCCGAAAGGCCCTCCGCGAATCGCTGAAGGGAGTTTCTATGTCGCTGCCACCGTTGACTCTCGGCATCGAGGAAGAGTACCAGATCATCGATCCCGAAAGCCGGGAGCTGAAGTCCTACATCCAGGAGCTCATGGAGCAAGGCCGGGTCGTCCTGCATGACCAGATCAAGAAGGAGTTCCTCCAGTCTCAGGTCGAGGTCGGCAGTCGCATCTGCCAGAACATCCAAGCGGTCAGGCCGGACGGGGTTCGCCTGCGCAGCTCGATCTGCGAGCTGGCGGCCAAGAACGGCCTGCGGGTGGCGGCCGCGAGCACCCATCCGTTCTCGTCCTGGGCCACCCAGGAGATCTCGATCGGCGCGCGCTACACGAAGTTGCGCACCGATATGGCCGAGCTCGCCCGCCGGATGCTGATCTTCGGCATGCACGTCCACGTCGGCATCGAGGACAAGGAGCTGTTGATCGACGTCCAGAACCAGGCGCGCTACTTCCTACCGCACCTGCTCGCCTTGACCACCAGCTCGCCCTTCTGGCAAGGCCGCGACACCGGGCTCAAGTCCTACCGCACGGTGATCTTCGAAAGCCTGCCGCGCACCGGCCTGCCGCCGAATCTCAAGTCGTGGGCGGACTACAACGGTTTCATTGACACGCTTGTTGCGACCGGCTGCATCGACGAGCCGACCAAGATCTGGTGGGACGTCCGGCCACACTCGAAGTTCCCGACCATCGAGTTCCGGGTCTGTGACATCTGCACCAGGATCGACGAAGCCGTGTGTATCGCGGCCCTGGTGCAAGCGATCGTCGCCAAGGTGATCAAGCTGCGGCTCGACAATCAGTCGTGGCGTATCTACCGGCACCACCTGATCACCGAGAACAAGTGGCGCGCCGTGCGCTACGGCATCGACGGTCGATTGATCGACTTCGGCAAGCGGCAAGAGGCGCCGATGAAACAGCTCGCGCTCGAGATGCTCGACTTCGTCGACGACGTCGTCGACGAGCTCGGCAGCCGCTCCGAGGTCGAATACCTGCACACCATCCTCGCCGGCGGCACCAGCGCCGACCGTCAGCTCAAGGTCTTTCGCGAGACCGGCGATCTCAAGGCGGTGGTCGATCGGTTGGTGGAGGAGACGAGGGAGGGCTGTGTCGAGTAGCGCCCCGAAAACCTTCGCCTTCGGCAGAGCTTTTCGGCCCAGCCCCACCATGCCAGTCTTCCGGGAGCCTTTGCCATGAGCAGCGACAC
>JAAENP010000150.1 GCA_024224155.1 bacterium | reverse complement strand
GGAGCTCAGGAGGGTCCCCGGCCTGGGAATCGGTTGCGAGAAGCTCGGCCACATCTACGTCGACCGGTCCCACAGCCACGCGGCAATACGCTCGATCAAGGCGGCCAGGGAGCGCATTACCGACGGGACCTCGGTGGTCTTCTTCGCCGAAGGCACGTTCGGCAAGGGCCGGGAGCTCCTCGCTTTCAAGAAGGGAGCCTTCAGGATGGCGATCGACCTCGATTTGCCGATCCTGCCGGTGACCATCGTCGGCACTCGGGAGATCCTACCCGGGGGCACCTGGAGGCTCTTCCCCGGCAGGGCGAAGCTGATCGTGCATGAGCCGGTGGAGGTCACCGGCCACGAGCACGGTAAGATGAGCGCCCTGATCCAGGAAGTCAGGGCGGCGGTCCAATCGGGGCTTGAGCCCGAAGCGTTGGCATCCGGCGGCTGAAGACGCTGATTCGAAGGAGGTCGAGAATGCAGAAGTCCAAGACTCGAGGGCACCGGCGCCGAAACCGGACCCGGCGCTCTACACCTTCGCGCACTCCCAGCTCGCGGTGCCGGTTCCGATCACCGAGACGGCCTTCGCCGGCGAGACCCTGGGAGAGATCGCGAATGACGCCGACAATCCGACTGAAGGATGTCGAG
>JAAENP010000149.1 GCA_024224155.1 bacterium | reverse complement strand
CTTCACTGCCGAACTTGGTGGCATAGGTCGGGACGATGAACAGCTGCGACAGGTTGACGCCGGTCGGCGAAACGCCGAAGGTCGGCGCTGGATAGTCGGTGTTCATGCCGCCCTGGCCGTACACCGACAGGCCGAACGAGCCATGGGGGCTCCGCTTCCAGTTGCCGCCGAAATTGGGCACGAAGAACATCTCCGACCCGCTCTCGACGGTTCCGGGCGCCAGCCCGAAGGTTCCCGGGAAGCCCGAGGGATTCCCGGTGATCGTGTACTCACGATTGGGATTGAAAAAGGCGATGCCCGCGTCGTAGCGCTTACCGATCCAGGCGATGCCTGCCGGGTTGGTACCAGCCGCCAGAGCATCCTGCGGCAGGGCGACCCCCGCGCCGGCCAGCGCCTTGGCGCGCGTACCGATGCCGTGAATCAAATAGCCGTTGGTCGCGAAAGCGGCGGGCGCGAGCATCGCCACCAGGGCAATCAGGGTGGCGGTGATCGTGGCCACTCGTGCAACCCGACCTTGTGTTGATTTGGTCGTCATGATTTGAGGTCTCCTCTTGGCTCTAATGAACTGTGTTCCAAATAACGGCGAGCTGCCGGAAAGGTCTGTTCACGAAACGACTATTGCCTAGTGCCCCAGCCGGGCACCATCTCTATCGGGGTGGGAGAAAACAACCATCGAGACGGCGCTAAGACCGTTCGAACGGGTGGCGTCTCTGGCCGGACTCGAGCTCTCGGGTGGAACCAACAGGCCTCCTTGATCACTAATTGCGTATATGCCGATTGAGAATAGGCCAGGGCACCCTACCCGTCAAGGCGGGTCGGAATCGTGCGGCGGGCGGGGATGCTCGACCGACCGAGTGTCGCTGATTCGAGGCTATGACCAGGCCTCGAGAGGCCAGCGGTGCTATCCGCGGACGGCCAGAATCTCGCGGCCCTGCTCGATCGTCTCGACCTCGTCGCTGGCCCGCTTGAGCAACGAGTCACACACAGCCTCGCAAATCGTAAACACCGCCGGATCGCTGATCCGGTAGTAGACGCTCGGGCCTTCCCGCCGTGGCGCCACGAGGCCTACTCCGCGCAACACGGCAAGATGTTTCGAAGCGTTCGCCTGGCTGCCGCCGATCCGTTCGAGGATCGCGGATACCGAGAGCTCTCCTTCTTCGAGCTCATGCAGAATCTTGAGACGCACCGGATTCGACATGGCGCGAAACCGCTCCGCAATCTTCTCGAGCAACTGATCCGTAATCTCTTGCATGGCTGCGGTCGGTGAGCTGAGCGGTTTTCAGAGTACCGCTGAAAACAAGTATAGAAGTAGTGGCGATCGATCTCCAAACTTGCCCAGGCCGACAGTTCTCGTTCCTTCTTTTCTCGCTTGATTCTATTCCAACAATCGCATAAGGTAATGGGCACTTTTGAGAAGATGCTCTGAAAACAGAATGCGGTGGTGGCGGCACCGCTGCAGATCCGACTCCATTCCGACTCGCAGGAGGTTCAATGAGCGATACCGTTGAAACCCAGCCGACCACAGTCGAGACTGAAAACGAGCCGGCCGAAGAGCAGAAAGCGGCAGGGGATCCAACGCCCGCCCTCGAGCTCGACTGCCGCGGCATGAACTGTCCGCTGCCGATTCTCAAGACCAAGAAGGCGATCGGCAGCATCGAGTTGGGCCAGGTCCTCAAGATGGTCTCCACCGATCCCGGGTCGATTCCCGACGTAGCGGCCTTCAGCCGCCGAACCGGACACGAGACCGTGCAGCAGGCCGAAGGTGACGGCGAGTACACCTTCTGGATTCGCCGCTCCAAGTAAACAAACAAGGAGGCAACGATGAGCGACAACGGGGGAACCAAACGCATGGCCCTGATCGCGTCCAAAGGGACTCTGGACTGGGCCTACCCGCCATTCATCCTGGCTTCGACCGGGGCCGCGCTCGACATGGAGGTCGCCGTGTTTTTCACTTTCTACGGGCTGCCCCTCCTGATGAAGGACCTCAAGGCCAAGGTCGCGCCGCACTCGAATCCGGCAATGCCGATGAAAATGCCGTTCGGCTCCGAGGGCTTCCAGAGCTTCTCCTGGCCGATTCCGAACGTCATTTCCGGCGTCGTTCCCGGTTTCGAGAGTTTCGCCACCTCGATGATGAAAAAGACCTTCAAGAAGAAGGGTGTTGCCACCATCGAGGAGTTGCGTGAGGCCTGCGTCGAGTCGGACGTTCGACTGATCGGCTGTCAGATGACCATGGATGTCTTCGGCTTCGCGCAGGAAGACTTCATAGAAGGCACCGAACTCGGTGGCGCAGCCACTTTTCTCGAGTTCGCCGCCGACGCCGACATCACACTCTTCATCTAGGAGCCGGGATGCGCGCGCGACTGCTCGATATGGGAGAAGTCAGCGCGGTCCGCTCCCAGAGCATCTACCATGCGATCGCCGCGGCGATGGGTCAGGACGATAGCCCGGTCGGGGTCTTGTTGAGACCGGCCTCGAGCCTGGTTTCAATCGGAGTCGATCGCGACCCGGCCGACGAAGTCGACCTCGAATCCTGTCTCGAGGACAGGATTCCGGTGCTCTGTCGACGCCTCGGCGGCGGCGCAGAATTCGTCGGCCCTAACCGGCTGCTCTTCGACTTCCTCATGCCCCGGAGACGAATCGACGAGCTCCAGCCACCGACGCCCGAGCCGCTGGCGGAAACCTGTCGCGCCCTCGGGCTGCCCTCGACGCTCGGCCTGTCGGGCGAGATCCTGACCGGGGAGCCGGGCGGTCCGCTGCGTCAGGTCGGTCGGAGCCAATCGGGGCCCCTCGGGGAGTCAATGTGCCTGGCGGCGAGCCTCGCACTTGATCCAGAGCCGCCCGAGCACGACTCGGTTCTGATCGGTCGCCGCGTAACGGCAGACGACCACACCGTGAGCTCGCTCGCCGCGGAGCTGGCCGGCCGTCCCGATTTTTCGACGGTGGCCGAAGCACTCGTCGAAGCCGTTGAGGACACCTACGAAGTCGAGCTCGTGCCGTCGATGCCGACGCCGGCCGAAATGGATGCCATCTATGACTGGGACGAGCGTCTGGCACTCGACCTCGAACTCGCAGCCGGAGCCACGAGCCGCCGAGCTGATCAACTCGTCTGCTAAGGAGAAGGAATGGACGACGAAGGGAGCGTTCTCGTTTTCGTTACCACCGGGCCCGAGGCACCACAGCGGTGCGCAACGCCCTTTTACATGGCCAACATGGCCGCGGTGATGGACAACGAAGCCGAGATGATCTTTCAGATCGACGGTGTCCTGCTGATGAAGAAAGGCGTCGCCGCAGGCCTGACGGCTAAAGAGGGCGGCAAGCAAATCATCGACTTCATTCGCGATGCCAAAGAGGCCGGGGTCGAGATGAAAGTCTGTTCGGCGGCGCTGCAGCTGCACGACATGACCCCCGAGGACCTGATCGAGGAATGCGACGGCGTCGTCGGTGCCGCCTACATGGTCGATCAGGCCCTGGATGCCGATCTTGTGCTCTGCTACTAGCGGAGGAATGTAATGGGTGAAATTCAGAACTGTCTGCTGCCGGACGATCTCCTCTACCACGTCGATTACAACGTCTGGCTGCGCGACAACGGCGATGGCACCTTCCACCTCGGCATGACCGATGTCGCCCAATCCATGGCCGGGGCCATGCTGCACTGCCGGGCCAAGAGGGCCGGTCGAACGGTCAAACAGGGCAAGAGCCTGGCCACGGTCGAAAGCGGCAAGTGGGTCGGGCCGGTGAAGTCACCATTCACATGCGAGGTCGTTGCGGTCAACGAAGCCGTGGCCAAAGACGCGACCATCCTCAACCGAAGTCCCTACACGGAAGGCTGGATCATCCAGGTGAAACCGGAGACGACCGAAGAGGCCGGCCTGGTGAGCGGTGACGCGGCGATCGAAGGCTTCAAGGCCTACATGGCCGAACACGAGGTCGAGGAGTGTATCCACTGCGAGGGCTTCGAAGGCTGAAGTGAGCGGATCCCACTTCCCACAGCGAACTCAAGGACTAGCCACTTGAGTAGCCTGCTGCTCACCGTCTTTACCCACCCGGCGTGCTCGGGTTGTCCCGAGGCAGTGCGCGAAGCATGGGCCTTCACCGAAGATCGGTCCGACCTCGAGCTCAGAACGGTCACGCTGGCCGAGAAGGACGGTCTCGCCGAGGCTCGACGAGCCAAAGTGACGATCATCCCGGCGCTCATCCTGTCGCGAGGCGACGAAGAGCTCGAACGCTGGCTAGGCACGCCCGCTGTCGTAGACCTGAAGGCCGCTGTCGCCGCTGCTGCCGAAACCGCAGGCGAGACTACGGCGGCAACCTAGAGGAAAACCGCCAAAGGAAACCCCCATGGAACCGATCTACGCCGACTCGAAATACCAGGACGTTTCCTACGAGGAGAAGAAGAAACTCTTCGATCAGGTCGCCGCCGACATGCGCTGGGAGACACAGCTCTACGGCTGCTACGAGTGCGGCATTTGCACGGCGGCCTGCCCCTCGGCGCGCTTCTACGACTTTAGTCCGCGCGTCTTCGCGCAGGTCATGGCGCGCGAGGACGTGCATACCTTCTACGAACTGCTGAACGACTCGGTGTGGGACTGCTCGCAGTGCTTCTCGTGCACGCGCTGCCCGCGCCAGAACAATCCCGGCGGCATCATCACCATCATTCGCGAGGTCGCGGTCAACAACGGCATGCAATCGGCCAAAGACGCCCTCCAGGCCTACAGCCGGATCATCTACAAGATCATGTCGACCGGCACCCAGGTGGCTCCCGACATGCTGCAGCCGGACTTCTTTCCGGACTGGGGCCCGGACGTGGTCCGGGTTTCGGAGAATCTGGACGTCTGGCGCCGCTCCATCCCGCCCGAGACCATGCACACGACCGAGCTGGCCTGGGACGTTAGTGAAAAGACCCGGATGGAGCTTTACCTGATCTGGAAGCTGACCGGCAATCTGGAGATGATCGAGCAGATCGACGAGGGGCTCTTCATGATCCTCGAAGAGGTCATGGAAGAGCTCCTCGAAGAACACGGCTACGACATCGACGACATCGAGTCGGTGATTGAGGACTGAGGAGACCCCATGCCGTTAACGATTCTCAACAACCAGCTCGGGGGGGTGCCCCCCAAGGCCAAGGACCGCGTCTTCGATCGCAAGGGCAAGAAGCCCGAACACTACTACCGGGATCAGCTCTTCGAGCTCGAGGAGAAGGGCGAGCTGGTCGTCCATCGCATCGCCGAAGAGCAGGATGCGGTCGAGATCGAAACCAAGTACGGCCGCAAGAAGAAGGTGCCCCGCGACATGACCTGGCACCATAAGTCGTGCGGCCAGTGCGGGCACATTCCGGGCTACTCGACGTCTATCTTCTGGCTGCTCAGAGAGCTCGGCTACACCTATGAAGATCCGAGAGACCAGACCTCGTGCACTGCCTGGAACTACTATGCATCCTCGACCTCGAATCCAGCCGCTCAGGCGGCGGTCGCGCTACGCAACTTCGCTCAGGCCTACGAGGACGGCTACTACCCGATCATTCACTGCGGCACGAGCTACGGTCACTACAAGGAGGTTCGTGAGGAATTGATCCATCACCCGAAGCTGCGCGATCAGACGAAGCGGGTGATGGACAAGCTCGGCAAGCCAATGGTCTTCCCGGAAGAGATCGTTCACTACTCCGAGTGGGTCCATGTGATGCGCGACGCCATCGCCGAGCATCAGACACTCGACTTCAGTGACATCACGGTCACGGTGCACCCCGCCTGCCACTACCACAAGCTGGTGGTCGAGGACGCGGTCTACGACAAGGAGCTTTACGACGGCCAGCGCACTGCGGTCGTAAGCAGCCTGGTCAAGGCTCTTGGAGCGAACCTGGCCGACTACTCCACCTGGCACGACTGCTGCGGCTTCGGCTTCCGCCACATTCTCGTGAGCCGTGACTTCTCGCGGTCGTTCGCCACGATCCGCAAGATCGAGCGAATGAAGGAAGAGGCCAACCCCGACGTCACTCTCACCCACGACACCGGCTGCGTCACCACCCTCGACAAGAGCCAGTTCGCCGCCAAGGCCCACGGCCGCAACGTCGGTATCCCGGTCATGTCAGACGCCCAATTCGCAGCGCTCGCGATGGGCGCCCACCCCTACAAGATCTGCCAACTCCACTGGCACGGCGTCGACAACCGCCCCCTGATGGAGAAGATGGGAATCGACCACGAGGCTGCTTGGACCGAGTTCGAAGAGATCGCGGCCAAGGTCAAATCCGGAGAAATCGAATACATGTCCTGGGAGGATTGTTAATGGAACACAACCCAATTCTGGTGATTGGCGCGGGACCGGCCGGCCTGGAGGCCGCCCGTGGCGCAGCGGACCTCGGCTACAAGACCCTGCTGGTCGAGAAGGCTCCGGTTCTGGGCGGAAACCCGATTCTGGCCGACTACGCGGCGATTACCCCGGATATGGAGAACGCCGAACGAGCCATGAAGCGAATGATCGACGCGATCATCGAAGATCCGCTCGTCGAGGTTCGCTCCGAGACCACGGTGACAGCGGCCGCGGGCGACGCCCCGGAGATCACGGTGACGCTCGCCGGCCCCAAGGGCGAAGAGCAGATCACGGTCGGATCGGTGATCGTCTGTACCGGCTTTCAGCACTTCGATCCCGGGCGCGAGACTCAGATGTATGGCTACTACGAGTATGACGACGTCATCACCCTGGTCGACTGCGAGCGCATGCTCAAAGCAGAGAACTTCGTCCAGCCCTCAACCGGCGACAAGCCCAAGCGCGTCTGCTTCATCCAGTGTGTCGGCAGCCGTGATCGACAAATCGGCAACTTCTGGTGCTCCAAGGTCTGTTGCGGCATCGCCTGCAAAGAGGCCATCGAGATCCGCGAGATGGTCCCGGACTGCCAAGTGTTCGTTTTTTACATCGACATGCGAATGTACGGCTTCTGGGAGGACGAGATCTACTGGAAGGCTCAGGAAGACCACAAGGTCAACTTCATTCGCGGCATCGTCACCGAAATCACCAAGCGCGGTGATCAGGTGGTGATCAAGGGCGAGGACACGACGATGGGGCGTCCCGTCGAGGTGCCCATGGACGTCGTCATTCTCTCGGTGGGCATGGAGCCCAGTGAGGGCACCACCGAGACGGCTGAGATCTTCCAGATGCCGCTCGAGTCCCACGGCTTCATCGAAACCGTCGGCGGCGCCCTCAACACGGTGACAACGGCCAGGCCCGGCTGCTTTGCCGCCGGCGCATCCACCGGACCCGCCGATCTCGAAGATTCGATTTCCATGGCGGGAGCCGCGGTGATGAAGGCCGCCGGGTTCCTGCGCAAACACACCCTGGCAGCATCCAAATCGGTCTGAGAGCGAGCCGCCTGAGGAAACGTGCTTTTTGACGCTGTAAAGGTCGAGCAGACCGTCGACGCCGAGGCGGCACTCGAGTTCATGAAGGAGGCCACCAAGCTGGCTTCGACCACCGAGCTCGAGGACATTGGTCTGAAGCTCGAGCACAAATGTGACCTTTTCCGGAACCACCTGGCCGAGGATCGGATCTTCTCGCTCGAGGAGGAGGGGTTCCGTGAGATGGTCGGAACGATTTTCTCGCTGCGGCGCAAAGCCAAGCGACTCCTGCGCGCCAACTCGTTTGATCACCTGCGCAAGGAGGTCGAGACCCTCCTCTACGGCGACGGCGACCTGGCGGCACGCTTCGAGAGCTTTGTCGCTTCAATCGGCGGCGTCGAACCGGCTATGAAGATCGCACTCGCGAGCGAGATACTGCATTTCACGAGACCCGACCGGTACTGGCTCTGGGCGCACTGGATCTGGAACCCGTCGGCAGAGAACGGCGCACTTGCGCTGGTCAGCCAAGACGGCGTGAATCTGGGCGGCGCCACCAACGGCGAGACCTACGTCAAGGTCGGACAGGCTCTGGAGTTGATCGACGCGAAAGGACACGCCGCCGGCTATTCCCGTTCCGGCCGCGGCTATCTCGGCACCGACGTCTTCCTTGCCTGTGTTTACGCCGTCTACATGTACACGGTCTTCAGAGTCAAACTCTCTCAAGAGTTCAATCGCATCCTGCCGGAGCTGCCCGAGCTCGTCGAGCGCGTGCTGGGTGTCCATCATGAAAAGACCCAAGTGACAGGAGAGCCCGCGCACACATGACCGAAACCAAATCGCGCTTTGTACCGCTGACCGCGCCGGCCGCACGCAAGAGATCAGAGGCCTTCGTCCAAAAGGACGGTGTCGTTCTGGAAGGCGTCGACATCTCCGGTTCGTGGAACAAGATGTTCGACGCCCGCGAGATCATGAGCTACGACTTGACCTACATGGACAAGTTGACAGCCATCCACGGCGCCGAGTCGATGGGTTGGTGTTATCAGTGCGCCCAGTGCATTCCAGCCTGTCCGGTCGACAACGCCGGCGGCGACTACGGCCCGCGCAAGATCTTCCGGCGGCTCCAGACCGGCGTCGACCTCTTCAACCACCAGGACATGTGGCTCTGCACGAGCTGCCAGAACTGTGTGCGGGTCTGCCCGAAGGAAGTCGACATGGTTCAGATCATGCCCGCGGCAAGGGCGGTAGCCGTCCTCGACGGCAATGCGCCCGACGAGCTGGTCGAGATGTTTCAGAACGTCTCCGAGTACGGCAACCCGATGGGTCAATCGGCGCGTAAGAGAGTCAAATGGACCCGGGGCGCGGGAGTCGAAGTTCGTATCCTGCCTAAGGACACCCAACCAGTCGACGTACTCTGGTTCGTCGGCGATTACTACGCCTACCACGATCGCGGCGTCGACGCCGCGCAGGCCATGGCCCGTGTCTTTTCGCGACTGGACGTTGATTTCGGCATCCTCGGCGTCGACGAGCGCTGCGACGGCGATTCCCAGCGCCTCGCGGGCGAACCGGGACTGTTCGAAGACGTTGCCCGGCACAACATCGAACAGTTCGAAAAATACGAATTCGGCAAAATCGTAGCCAGTGGACCCCACGCCTACAACGCGATCAAGAACGAGTATCCGACGTTGAACGGGGGTAGCGAGTTCCCGGTCGAGCACTACAGCCAGTTCCTGGCTCAAAATCTGGACAAGCTGACGCCCTTGTTGACCCGACCATTCGAAAAAAAGGTCACCTTCCACGACCCCTGCTATCTGGGGCGCCACAACGGTGAGTACGACGCACCTCGCCGACTGCTCCAGGCGGTTCCGGGGCTCGAGTTCAGCGAGATGTACCGCTGCAAGCAGCAGGGCTACTGCTGCGGCGGCGGTGGCGGCGGCATGTGGCTCGACGGCTTCGCCGGCGAGCACCAGATCGAGAGACTGTCGGAAAACCGGGTCAAAGAGGCCGTCCAGGTCGGCGCCGAGGTGCTCGCGGTCTGTTGCCCCTACGAGGTCTCGCGCTTCGAAGACGCGGTCAAGTCGACCGACAACGATGGCAAACTGGAAGTGCTGGACATCATAGAAATTCTCGACCAATGCATGGAGTAACGCTCCACACATTGATCCAGGTTTGGAAAACCGAAGCGGCCTGCGTTGGAAGCCCTCTGCGCGATGGCCACTAGCGTCAACCAAGGAGAAAGCACCTGATGAAGCTGGTTGTTCTATTGAAACGCCTACCCGATCTCGTGGAGGACCTCGAGGTGGACGCGAGCGGCAAGGCGCTCGATGCCGAGTTCCGCAAGTTCACCCTCAACGAGTTCGACGACTACGCGCTCGAGGAGGCACTGCTGCTCAAGGAGGCAACGGGCGGAGAGCTGACCGTCGTCGCTCTTGCCGGTGAAGACGTCGACAAGATGCTGTTCACGGCCCTGGCCAAGGGCGCCGACAAGGCGATGAAGATCGAGGGTGCCGGCGAGGCGCCGGGGAATCGTGGCCTGGCCAGGGTCTTTTCCCAGGTGGTCTCGTCCCTCGCTCACGACCTGGTCCTGACCGGTGTTCAATCGGCCGAAGACCTCGACGGCCAGCTCGGGCCGATGGTGGCGGCCATGCTTGCCGAACCTTGCGTCGAGGTCGTTACGCAGGTGGCGGCCGCGAACGGTGGCATCTCAATTCACAAGGAATACTCGGGTGGCGTGGTCGCCGAGTTCGAGGTCGAAACACCCGCCGTGATCGGCATCCAGGCTTCGCGGCAGGCTCCGCGCTACGCCCCGGTCTCCAAGGTTCGGCAGATCCAGGAGAGTGCAACGATCGAGACGGTTTCAGTAAAGGGAAGCGACGGCTCGACGGTCACCGTAGTCCAGATGACTCCCCCCGAAACCGGCGACGGCGCGCAGATGTTGGGCGACGTCGAAGAGCTCGTGAAGGTCCTGGAATCGAAAGGGGTACTCTAATGGCGAACGATATCCTGGTAGTCGCCGAGCATCTCGGCGGAAAGCTCTCTGACATCACGTTCGAGATGCTGGGCAAGGCGAAAGACCTTGCTCAGGCCGGGGGCGGCAGCGCAATCGTGGCGCTCATCGGTGCCGACGCCGGCATGGTCGACGAGCTCGGTGCGGCCGACGCAGTGGTCACGGTGGCAGGAGACGGGCTGGGCGATTTCAATCCTGAAACCTACAACGCCGCGCTCGGCGCTGTCGTAGAAGCCAAATCACCTCGGTTGGTGATGGTCGGCTACACCTCGATGGGCATGGATCTGGCGAGCACCCTGGCGGTCAAACGCGATTTGCCGCACGCGACCTTCTGCCTCGACGTCGAGATGGGCGACACGATCACGGCCACCAGCCAATGCTACGGCGGCAAGATCAACGTCACTACCGACCTCGGCACCGGTCCGTGCGTGGTCAGCATGCTCTCGGGAGCCGCGTCCGCGGACGCCGGCCGTGCTCAAGGCACCCCGGCTACCGAGAGCCTGCCGGCGCCGGTCACCCCCGGCAAGATCCGCTTCAAGCAGTTGATCGAGCCCGAGGCCGGTGACGTCGATATCACGGCCCAGGAGATCCTGGTTGCGGTGGGTCGCGGAATCGGCAGCAAGGACGACATCGAGGTAGCCGAAGATCTCGCCGAAGAGCTTGACGCCGCGGTCGCGGGATCACGGCCCCTGATCGACGCGGGCTGGTTGCCCAAGACCCGCCAAGTGGGCAAGTCCGGACTCAAGGTCTCGCCCAAGCTCTACCTTGCCCTCGGTATCTCCGGAGCGCCCGAGCACATCGAGGGCATGAAGAGCTCGGCAACGATTGTCGCCGTCAACAGCGACAAGCATGCACCGATCTTCAATGTTGCCCACTACGGCATGGCGGCGGATCTCTTCGACGTCTGCGAGGAGTTGACCGAGGCGCTGCAGGAGCGCAAGGGGTGAGCCCCGGTTCGAGATGCTGACGACTCCTGAGCGCATCGCTTTCGTCTTGCTGGTTCTGGTTTGCGGCGCACTGGCTTTCACAGGTTTTCGGAACATTGTCCGGATCGTTCGCCGCGGCGGGCCGGCCGACCGCTCGGATAATCTCATCGGCCGTTTCATCCGGGCGCTCATCGACGTCGGACTGCAGAAGCCGGTGTTCAAGGCGCGCCCCTGGGTGAGTCTCTTCCACGCCTTCATCTTCTTCGGCTTCAGCTTCTATCTCCTGGTCAACATCAACGACATCTTGGAGGCCTTTGTCGAGGACTGGTCGACAATCGGCGCCGGACCGATCGCGAGTGCGTTTAATCTCTTCTCGGATCTCTTCAGCGTGCTGGTCTTGACCGGCATGCTGATGCTGCTCTTGCGGCGCTTCGTTCAGAAGCCCAAATCACTCACATTCAACGCATCGGTCAAGCTCCACCCCAAGGTCACCACGGGCGGCGTCCGAACCGACTCTTTGATCGTGGGTGCTTTCATCCTCCTTCACGTCGGCTCGCGCTGGGTCGGTACCGCGCTCCACCTCGCCGAGCGAGGCCACGGCGACGCCTGGCTGCCGACGGCGAGCCTGGTGTCGATTCCCTTCAGGGGATTCTCGGCGGACGCGCTCGAGATCGCCATCCACATCTGCTGGTGGATGGCGATGGGCCTGATCGTGCTTTTCCTGCCGTATTTCCCGCGCTCGAAGCACCTTCATCTCATGGTCGCTCCGGTCAACCTGGCGCTCGCCAAACGGACGCCGCGAGGCGAGCTCGCGGGCGTCTTGAACTCCTCCCAGCCCGGCGCCGAGGCCCTCACCGATCTCCCTTGGACCCAGCTCCTCGACAGCTACGCCTGCATCATGTGCAACCGCTGCCAGGACGCCTGCCCGGCACACGCATCCGGAACGCCGCTGTCGCCGGCGGCGCTCGAGATCAACAAGCGCTACTACGCCAACGAGCACGCAGCCCAGTTGGCGTCCGCCAACGGCGACGCGCCCAAGCTCCTCGAATTTGCCATCACTCAAGACGCAGTCTGGTCTTGCACCAGCTGCTACGCGTGTGTCGAAGTCTGCCCGGTAGGCAACGAACCGATGATGGACTTGATCGAGATGCGCCGCGGTATGGTGTTCGAGGGCAAGATGGCCGACGAGGTCGCCGAGGTTCTGAGAAACCTGGACGAAAAGGGCAACTCGTTCGGTGATTCGGCACGCAAACGCGCCCGCTGGTCCAGGAAGCTCGACTTCAAGATTCCCGACGCTCGCAAACAGGCCGTCGAGTACCTCTGGTTCGTCGGCGATTTCGCTTCGTTCGATCCCCAGTCGCAGGAGGTCAGCATGGCGGTGGCGAACGTCCTCCATGAAGCCGAGGTCGACTTCGGCATCCTCTACGAAGGCGAGCACTCGGCCGGGAACGACATTCGCAGGGTCGGCGAGGAAGGCCTGTTCGATGCGCTTGCGGAGCAGAACGCCAAGCTTCTCGCCGAGTGTGAGTTCGACAAGATCTTCACCACCGATCCGCATACGTTCAACGCCCTCAAGAACGAGTACGGTCCCTACGCCGGTGCCAGCCGGTATGAGGTCGTACACTACTCGACCCTTCTCGTCGAGCTCCTCGCAGCCGGCCGACTGCCGATCAAAGCGAAGCTCGGCGGTCGAGCGACCTACCATGATCCGTGCTACCTCGGACGCTACAACCGCGGATTCGACGCGCCTCGTGACGTCATCCGGGCCAGCGGCGTAGACCTCGTCGAGATGCCGCGCAACCGCGAGAACTCGTTCTGCTGCGGCGCCGGCGGCGGCCGGATCTGGATGAAAGACCACGAGGACGTCGCTGAACGTCCGAGCGAGAACCGTATCCGCGAAGCTCTTGCACTCGGCAACATCGAGTACTTCGTCGTTTCGTGCCCAAAAGATCTAACCATGTATCGAGATGCGGTCAAAACCTCAGGCAATGAAGGGATAATCGAGGTGGTGGACATCGTGGATCTGCTGACCCGCGCGATCGAAGGCGAGAACGCCTCAGAGTCGGAGGCTGCCGCCTGACCGCCGTGACCGACCCAGAGAAAGAACTGCGCCCGGCTCTCGATGCCACTGGTGCCGCGCACAGATGAAGGATCCGGCGGATTCGGTCCAGCACGGCCTCGTGGCTCGGCTGCGTACGCTGCTCCTCGCGCTCGACCGCCAGGATCGTCTCGAGACCGCTCAGGAATTCGTCGGCTGGCTGGCCGAACAGAAAGAAAGGCAAGAGCTGGCTGAGCATGCCTCTGAGCTTCTGCTGCGAGCGTTTCGAGTGGCCGGCGATCCGGTCAATTTCCGAATCCTGACCAAGCTCGATCGGATCGATCCGGTCGGCATCGCGGACCTGATGCGCGAGACTCGACTCAGCCGGGTGGCGGTCTCCGAGCGAATCAACGACATGGTGCAAACCGGCCTGGCGGTGCGCGAGATGGTCAACGATCATGTGCGCGGAACCGAGTTGACAGAGGGCTTGACGGCCTTCGTGAACGACACCGCTCAGCAGGCTGGAATCGAGTTGAAAGACGGTCTCGGTGGCGGAGAGCCCCACCGAGGTCGCATCGGAGGTTCTTCGTGACCGGTCTCAGAGTCGTCGACGCCGGCCGGGTGAACGCCCTTCGCTCCCAGGCCCTATGGCACGGAATTGCCCAGACCATGACTCCCCAGACCGCCCCGACGCTATCGCTGTGCCAACCCGGCTCGCCGTACGTCGGCCTCGGATACCATCGGCCTCTGGACGAGATCGATCTCGCAACGTGTCAGCGACTCAGTCTTCCGGTGATTCGGCGCCAGATCGGAGGCGGCCCCGTCTACATCGATTCCGACCAGCTCTTTTTCCAGATCACCTTGCCGGCTGCGCAGGCGCCACGAAGAGTCGATCGCCTGTATGAGCGACTTCTCGCGCCCGCGGTGGAGGCCTTTCGCACTCTGGGGTTGAACGCCCGGATTCGAGGGCTCAATGACATCGCAATCGAAGACCGGCGTCTCTCGGGAACCGGCGCCGGCCGCATTGCGAACGGCGTGACGGTTGTCGGTAACGCCATCTTCGAGTTCCGCCATCGGCGCATGGCCGAAGTTCTCGCCTTGCCTACGGAGTCGATGAGACGGGAATGCCTGCGGCTGATGGAGAAACACGTCACCTCGTTTGCTGCCGAGGGATTGGAGCGGCTGACGATGCGTGACGCGCGAACGGCGCTGATCGACGCCTACTCGCACGGCCTCGGCTTGACGGCCGAAGCAGGCGAGCTGAGCTCCCGTGAGATCGCAGCCGTCGAGTGCTGGGAGAGGCGCTTCGAGAGTCAGGACTGGCTCGAAGGCCCGGATTCGGCGACGGAATCGCGCCCCGGCCGCCAGGTCAAGATCTCGGCGGACATCTGGTGCTATGTCGCGACCCGGGACGAGCTGGAGGTCCAGGCCTCTTTTCGCGACGGTAAGGTCGAACGCCTCTGCGTCACGAACCCTCAGCTAAACGGCGCCGGGAAAGAAATCGAACGCCGGCTGGCGGGTTGCCCGATCGCCGACCTCGCGCGGCGACTCGCGCCGTTCGGGCATCAGGGAGACCGTGTTCTCGAGCTGCTCGAAGCGGGAGCGGCTCTTCGATAGAAACAGGAGGCAGTCTTTGACGTCAGCGACAATCACAGTCGGACCCTACGAACTGCCCATCGGCCGACACTACGACCCCGAGACCCATCTCTGGGTCAGTAGCACCGGGAAAGAGACCACCCGTCGCGTCGGCTTCGATCCACTCGGAGCCGAAACGTCGGGCGACATCGTAGCCATTTCGATGGAGCCGGTCGGTACTCACGTGAACCGCGGCGATGCCTTCGGAAACCTGGAAGCGGCGAAGTTCGTCGGACCTCTGATCTCGCCGGTTTCAGGCATCATCCGGGCACACAACCATGAAGTGTCCGCCGACCCTTCCTTGGTGAACTCCAGCCCTCTCGACGCCTGGCTGATGGAAATCGAGCCGCAGAACCTCGCCGCCGAGGAGGCTCTTCTGCTGAGCGACCCGACCAAGATCCGCTCCTGGCTCGAGCAAGAAATAGCGGATTTCAAGAACAAGGGAATGGTCGCCGAATGAGCTGCGGAGATTCCATGGCACTCGGCAGCGACCCGGGGTTGGCCGCGCTGGATATTGATCCGCCCGTGACCCAAAGCGAGGGCATGCGGCTGCGGCGAGAGTACTTCGGCGTCAAGGCCCAGTTCTACGCTCCCGGGCTCAAGCGCTGGCAAACCAGGGAATGGACTCCCGAGAAGGCCAATCGCTTCCTGCCGGTCAGTATCACCGGCACGGCTTGTGCCCTGCAATGCGATCACTGCAAGACCAAAGTTCTCGAAGGCATGGTCACCGTCAGCAACGATCGAGATCTGTTCGAGACAGCGAAGCGCCTGCAAGGCTGTGGTACCGACGGAATCCTGGTCTCCGGCGGCTCGACACGCACGGGCGAGGTGCCTCTCGAGCCCCACCTCGAGAACATGAAGCGCATCAGGGACGAACTCGGCATGAGAGTCATCGTCCACTCCGGGGTCGTGCATCCGTCCCTCGCCCGAGGCCTGGCCGACGCAAGCGTCGACGGGGTCATGCTCGACGTTATCGGTGCGGACGAGACCATACGCGAGGTCTATCATCTGGACCTCGCTGCTGAGGAGTTCGAACGGTCACTCGCGCTCCTGGCGGAGAAAAACCTCCGCATCATTCCCCACATTGTTCTCGGCCTGCACTACGGCCGTTTCCTCGGTGAGCAGAGAGCGCTCGAAATGATTCTCCGCTATCCGGTCTCAACCCTGATCCTGGTTGTCCTGACACCGCTCGTGGGAACTCCCATGGCAAGTCTCGAACCACCGCCGATCGAGGACGTGATCGAGTTCTTCGCCCTGGCCCGGAGCGCCATGCCCGAGACACACATCAACCTCGGCTGCGGTCGGCCTATGGGCGCGACCAAGGCCACTCTCGACAAGGCCGCGATCGACCATGGGCTCAACGGCATCGCCTACCCCGCCGACGGCATCATCGACTACGCCGAACGCTCGGGCCTCGAGCCGGAGTACTACGAGTATTGCTGCTCGCTGACCTGGACGAACTAAAGATGAAAGACCGGCTATCTGAGTACTTGCGGGACCCGTTCCTTCGTCGCCTGTGGCGGGAAGTGCGACGAGCGGGGCCCCTGAGGTCGATCTCCGTCGACCTCACGCATGCCTGCAACATCAGATGCGACGGCTGCTACTTCTTCGAGGAGGGCATGGACGGCTTCCGGGCGCCCCAGGATGAACGCCTGTTCGACGCCTTCATCGAAGGGGAGACAGCGCGCGGGACCAATTTCGTTACGGTAGTCGGGGGCGAGCCGAGTCTGATGCTCAACCGCCTCCGCAAGATCTACGACAACTTTTGGATGAATGTGGCCACAAACGGTCTGCGCAAGATTCCTGTCGACGGATTCGAGAACATGCCGATCGGCGTTTCCGTGTGGGGGAACGCACAGACAGACCGAAGGCTGCGTGGTGGAGGCAAGCTCGACGTCTTCCGGGCCGCGCTCGACAACTATCGCGACGACCCCCGAGCGTTCTTCTACTACACCGTGACTCCGGCCGGCGCACACGAGATTCCGGAGGTCGTAACGCGCTGCGTCGAGAACGGCAACCGGGTGCTGTTCAACTTCTACGGCGAAGTGACTGCCGACTGTGCGGTTGAAGCGGACTTCGGCGACGCCCAGCGCGAGATCGAGAACGCGATCGCACGCTACCCCGAACGAATCCTGATCACCTCATATCTCAGCGGCGTCGTCACCGCGGGAGAGCTCTACGGTCAGCAGTGGGGATGGGAAGTCTGTACCAGCGTCAGCGCCGACAACGAGGTCAACCGGTGGCGACTCGCCAACGGCAATCCGTACAACTCCCACTTCCGCGCCTACAATGCCGATCTCAACTCGACTCGCCGCTGTTGCACCGGCGTGGACCGCGACTGTTCCAACTGTTTCGACGTCTGGGAACGCTTCTCCTGGGTGATGATCAATCTGCGCAAACACCTGGGAAGCAAGCGGGAGTTCACCTGTTGGCTCACCGTCATGTACATGTTCTACCTGATCAACCGGATCGTGGACTACGAAGAGGGCATCGAACTGCTGCCCGAGATTCATCGGCGAGTCCCCAGCTTTCTCGATCCGGGCTGGCCTTCGGCGCTCGCGAACGGCGGCCGCCTCGCCGAATCACCGGCGGCCGGCGGGAGCCTGACGACAACGTGAAGACTCGCGACTCCAAGAGCTGGCGTTACTTGACCGCCGACGCCGTGGGAGCCGCGCCCGGACTCGCCTTCGACGAGGCGATGATGCTCAATTACGGCCGAGATACTAGCGCGCGGATGAGCGCCTGTGGGACCGGGGCTTTGCGCCTCTATACCTACCGCGAGCACTGTGCCCTGGTCGGCCGCTACCAGCACCTGGAAGAGGAAGTGGATCTGGCGCAGTGCGCGGCTCACGACATCGAGATCGGACGTCGTCCCACGGGAGGGGGGGCAATCATCATGGGCCCCGGGCAGCTCGGAGTGGCGATCGCCGCGTGTGCATCCCCTGAGGAGAATCCTCGCGAGACGCTGCGCCGCTACGCCGCTGGCCTTGTTGCGGGCTTGGCCGGCCTCGGCATCATCGCGAGCTTCCGCTCCAAGAACGATCTCGAAGTTGGCGGCCGCAAGATTGCCGGTCTTGGCGTTTATTTCGATTCCCGCGGGGCCGTGCTGTTTCACTCCAGCTTACTCGTCGATCTGGACATCGAGACCATGTTGAAGGTGCTCAAGATCCCCGGGGCCAAGCTCTCGGACAAGGCGGTGGCGAGTGTGGCAGAGCGATTGACGACCGTTTCGCGCGAACTGGGGCACCGATTGCAGGCGCAGGACGTGCGAGAGCAAATGGCCGACGGCATCGCCCGCGCATTCGGGGTCAAATTGAGTCCTGACCGTTTCAACGCTGACGAGGCCCGGCGCTACCGAGAGCTGACCGAGCGCTACGCGAGCAGAAGTTGGATTCACCGGCGCAGCCTCAGGCGCGATGTACAAGCCACCTCGACCCTCAAGACCCCCCAGGGGCTACTGAGAGTGCATGTCGGCATCCACGGCGGGGCCCTCAAGAGCGTGCTCCTGACCGGCGACTTCAATGTCCTGCCGGCCGGGGTAGCGCGACTCGAGAGCGCACTCAAATGGTGTCGCGCAGAGCGCTCAGCCATCACAGAAGCCGTCCACCAGTGCCTTCACATGACCGACCTGGGCGCCCCCCCCGGGGAGGTGGCAGCCGCGATCTGGAGAGCCGTCTCCCGGGGAGTTCGGCTGAATCGGAGATCCCACCCCGTGCGCCCGACAGGATCCTGCTATTTCCCGGAGGCGGAAGTCACGGCGTCGCCAGCCGACGGCAGCGCGGCAAAGGAGAGGAGACCTCATGACGCTGGTTGAGATCGGCGAAGCCTCTCGGCCTGAGCAGCGAACGAGTCCGGACCACGTCCGAATCAGCTACGCCAGCGCCCTGGCTCTGCGATTCAAGTCCGGCCAGTTCATGCGCGCCTTCGACTTCGGAGGTATCAACTTGCTTTTGAACTACCCGCAAGGGTGCCAGTCGGATTGCGGCTACTGTGGTCTCGCCAGATCACGCAGTGGAGCCTACGAAGACAAGTCGTTCATCCGCGTGAAGTGGCCACTGGTCGAGACCGACGAGTTGGTCGATCGCATGGCGAGATATCGAGACCGGCTGACTCGGCTGTGCATTTCAATGGTGACCCACGGTCACGCCTATCGGGACACTCTCGATATCACCAAGCGCATTCGTTCTCGGCTCGAAACGCCACTTTCCATCCTGGTGGCGCCACCCACTCTCAACCGCGAGCGACTTCACGATCTGAAAGGAGCCGGCGCCGACATGATCGGTATTGGCATGGACGCGGTCACCGAAGAGCTGTTTCGGTCGATTCGAAGCGATGTTCCGAAGGGGAGCCTGGACTGGGACAACTACTGGGACATCGTGTTTGCCGCTCGTGACATTTACGGCCCCTGGAAGGTCAACTGCCACACACTTGTCGGCCTCGGCGAAAGCGACCGGGATCTCATGGAGATCTTCGAACGCCTCCTCGATCGCCAGATCTTCTCGTATCTCTTCTGCTTCAACCCCGAGCCGGACTCGAGGATGGCGGATCACGTCAAGAGCCCAGTGCGCCGCTGGCGCCGAATTCAGCTCGCGAAGTTCCTACTCGAGGAGCGTGGCCTCGATCCTCGGGCCTTCAGATTCGACGGTCAAGGCATGCTCGAAGCAATCCATACCCCGGCGGGGCTTGTCGACGCCGCGATCGAAGAGGGCTTCGCCTTCATGACCAACGGCTGCCCCGGATCCGGCGGCGAACCCGGCTGCACTCGCCCGATGGGAAGTTGGCGTCCGGGAGAGGCTCCGCGCGACTATCCCTGGCAACCGGCAGACATCGACCGAACACCTATCCGCAAAGAACTTGATCTCGAGTCGATTCTTCGACCCGGCCCGGGACCTGCGCGACCGCCCGAGCTCTGTGCACCGCCAGCAGCCGGTCGGCCTGACAGCGTTCTAGCTTAGAGTGTTGAAATGACGGCGTCCGAAGCCCTTTGGAAGGACCTCTTTGCCGTGACGCAACCGTACCTGAGCGACGCTTCGGTCCGGGCAGCGGTTGGCACGGCTCTCGAGCGTTCCGGGGACTCCGGCCGGACCCTCACCTCTGAGAATCTCCCGGAGGTGGTGGCCGAAGCAATGGTGGGTCTGCGGCTCTTTTGTGCGCCCGAGAAGTTCGGCGACCTGATGATGGACCTTACCGAGTACTGCGAACGGTTGAGCCAAGAACCAGCTGATTCAGATGGCAAGTCAGCGCGCTAGCGACAATCGGCGAGCGGGAAGGTTGGTGATTGTCAGTTGACCACGACTTGGTCGATCCAGCGCCTCGGCCGGTGAGTCCGTCCGCGTCCAGATCTCCTGAAGATGAACCCGCGGCTTTCGGTATGAACGTGCTTCGCGCAGCTGCGCATCGCCGGCCAGAACACGCGCGGCTGCCGCCTGGACTTCGTGAGCACCGGCTCGCACCCGAGCCATGGCCTCCAGGAGTGTAAGGATCTCGGCGCCTCGCACCTGCGCACCAAGCGCGATCGCCATGACGCCGAACAATGCCGCTGTGGATCTTGAGCTTCGAGACATAGCCGCATCCCTCGAGGTCCCTGTGGGACCTTCTACTCCTGAGAGACACGCCTACGCACCGAGGTTCCCGGTACGGATCAGGCGAGAAGAAGCTATCGAGCCACTCGCGGCTCGAACTCGACGACCAGCCGATCCCGAAGCTCCGGCGAAAGATCGCCTCCCTCGATCCAGCTGCAGGCCTCGCTAGCGAGGTCCAGACTCTCGATGAACGACCGGCAGCGCTCACACAGCTGTTCGTTGGGTACCGGAAACGCCGTACCGTGGTCCAGCGCGTCCATTTTGGCCTGTAGAAGATCCAGGCAAATCTGGCGCGAATGGTCGCCGCGATTCTGACCTTCTTGCGACAGCGCCTCCGCCAGCGCTGCCCTCAGTGCCAGGCGCCCGCGATGCACTCGGGTCTTTGCGGTCGCCTCCCGAATGCCGAGGATGGTGGCGATCTCACGTAACGACAACTCTGCGATCTCCTTGAGAACCAACGGCAGCCGGTAGTCGGCCGACAGCTCTCCCAGAGCTCGATCGACGATCTCGGTGGCCTCCCGGCGCAACTCGGCATCCAGCGGACCGTCGTCTTTCGAGGGAATCCGGGAGATCAGTTCCAGGCCCGACGGCAGCTGCTCGTCGAGTGATTCCGTTCGAGGAGGCTCGCCTGCGCGGCGGCGGCGCATACGTTGGCAACGGTGGGCCGCAATTGCGTACAGCCAGCTAGCGGGCGCCGAGCGCCCTTCGAACTGGTCCCACTTTCGATAGGCCTGCAAGAAGGTCTCCTGGACCAGATCCTCGGCATCTTCGCGATTGCCGCAGAATTTGAGTCCCAGGGTCAGAACCTTGCTCCCCAGACGCTCGACGAGCCCTGGAACGGCTTCTTCCGCCGGGATGCCAACCAGGGGATCGGGTCCCTGCGTGGTGTTCTCGCGCGATGTCATCGAGGAATTATATTCTCGACGTCCGCTTCAAGGATCGTCTGTGCGGCGCGAAGATGACGGACCCGCCTCAAGGGGTGGGAAAACTCCACCCGCAGGCTCGGTGCGGCTGACGAGGGATATATCACAGAATGCCGAAAAGGCGATTTTCTCACCCTGACCCACGGAGGTGCTGCGATGACCGTTCTCGAGACTGTCGAAGATGTTGAAGAACCGGCTCCCGACCTAGTCCTGGATCTCAAGGGCCTGGTTTGTCCGGTGCCCGTGGTCAAGGTGGCCAACGCCATCAAGGGACTCGAATTGGGTGGTGTGATCGAAGCCTCGGCCACAGATCCCGGAGTGCTCGCCGACATCCCCGCCTGGTGTCACGCCACCGGCCACGAGCTGCTCAAGATCGGCCGAAATGGCAGGGAGTTCGCCTTCTGGGTCAAGCGAACCAAATAGGAGAGTGCTTTGACTCGAGACGCGCTGCTGACTTTTGTTCTTTACGACCTGCAGCTCATCGCGCTGGCGATCTTCGTTCTGCTCTACGCAATCAAAATCCGCCAGCTACTCAGACTGCCGCTGCCCGTCGAGGGCGGGCAGGCCGACCAGAAGACGCCAACCGGGCGCGCCGTGGCCGCGTCCTACGCCTCGATCCTGTCACCACTCGCCATGGAAAGTACCCGGCGCCATTGGCGGCGGTGGGCCGTCTTTGCCGCCTACCATGTCGGGATCTTCGTCGCCATTACCGCCACCTTCACGATTCCCTTCACTCCGGGTCTCATGACGGGATCGGTTCGCCGGGCGGCTGCAATTTGCATCACCCTCGGTCTGCTTGCCGGCTTCCTGAAGATCTACTGGCGGCTGGTTCTGCCGGAGCTTCGTTCCATCAGCCGGCCAGATGATTTCTTCGGCCTGACCATCCTGCAAGTCTGGTTCGCGATCGCGATCCCGGCGGTGCTTCTCGACCACCCCGGCTGGCTTATCGTGTACTTCGTCATGACCGCGCTGCTCCTGGTCTACGTACCGGTGTCCAAGATCAGTCACTACATCTACTGGTTCTTTTCCCGCTATCTCTTCGGCCGGCGGTACGGCCGCAGAGGCGTTCTGTAGAAGAAGGGACCGAAGATGAGCGATATCGTCACGCTGGCCCACCAAGAGCTGGACAAACGCTACAACCGCCTGGTGGCGCTCAACGCCTCGAGCCTGTGCACTCGCTGCGGCCTGTGCGCCGACACCTGCCACTTCTATCTCGCGAGCGGCGACCCGGAAGTTGCTCCGGCAGCGAAGACCGAACGGGTGCGCAGCGTTTACAAACGACGGCACGATTGGCTGAGCCGCATCTTCCCGCGCTTCACCGGCGCGCGAGAGCTGACCGAGGACGAGCTCGACGCCTGGGTGGACGCCGCCTTCCGGCACTGCACGATGTGCGAGCGCTGCGTCATCAACTGCCCCATGGGCGTCGACACGCCGGTGGTGATGGCCGCGGCCCGTGGCACTCTGACCGCCGTCGGCAAAGCGCCGGAGATTCTGGTGCAGCTGGCGGATGCCGAAATCGCGAGGGCCGAGAGCCTCCACATATTCAAAGACATGCTCAAGGAGCAGATCGGCTTCCTCGAGGAAGAGCTGCGTGAGGAGACCGGTGATCCGGAAGCTTCCATACCGATGGAAAAGGAAGGCGCTGAGATCCTGTACGTTGCCCTCTCGGGAGCACACACGATCCTTCCCGCGGCCAAGATCTTCCATCGTGCCGGCGCCAACTGGACTCTCAGCTTGTTTGAAGCCTCGAACTACGCCGTCTTTCTGGGAGACATGAAGCGTGCCAAGGCGATTGCCCAGAGGATCATCGACGAAGGCACCCGACTGAACGTCCGGGAGATCGTCATCACGGAGTGCGGCCACGCTGTCTTCTCGTACCGCTGGAGCGTACCGGTCTGGTTCGGCGAGCTGCCCTTCCGCATCCGGAGCCTGGTCGAGGTCATCCACGACTACGTCCGCGACGACAAAATCCAGCTCGATCCAACGGCAAACCCCGATCCGATCACCCTTCACGACTCCTGCAACCTGTCGCGGAAAAGCGGCCTGGCAGAGCAGCCTCGAGCGGTGCTGGACGCAGCCGCCGCCGACTTTCGCGAAATGACACCCAACCGAGAAAAGGCCTTCTGTTGCGGTGCTGGAAGCGGTCTGGTCGCGGTCGAAGAGTGGCGCGATACCCGAATTGCTGCCGGCCAACCGAAAGCTGAACAGATCAAGAACACCGGCGCCCGAGTTGTCGTCACCTCTTGCGACAACTGTCGCCACCAGATCAGCGATCTGGGCGAACACTTCGGCCTCGACATTGAAGTCAGGAACCTGGCGGAGGTTACCGCGCGAGCGCTAGCCTGACACCGATAGCGAACACCGACAGGGAGTCATGAAGACACGATGACCGACGGTGAAGTTCGAGAGCCTGAAGTGGGAAGCGGGTTCACAGGCCGGGCCGAGGCTTGTCTTAGGGAAACCCGCCTAGACGGGTGGCCGAGATTCCACCCCCTGACCCGGCGCTCTGGCAGCCCTTATATCTCAAAATGTCGAAATGGTGATTTGCTGCCCCCGGGCGGCCCGCTCTCCAAGACACTCCAAGGAAAGGAAACCATGAGAACTCTTTCACTCGCGTTGTCGCTGCTATTGATCGGCGGTCTGCTGGCCCCGCCAATCGGTGCTCAAGAAGAAGGTCTCGAAGTGGAGGAAGCCGCCCCCGAAGCCATGGCGGACGAGCCCGCCCCTGAAACTGAGGGCGAGGAGACCGTGCAACCGGCTGTCGTCGTCTTGATGGATTCGCAGTGGGCAGAGCTCGCCTGCGAGGCCTGGAACGAGAACCCGACGCTAACCGACGAGCTGGCCGCGCCGGGCTGGGTCGCCAACAACAAGGACCGCGGCTACAAGGTCATCCAGATCTACCGCACGGACTGCGAGGCGTCGCCCTGGGTCGAGCTCCATATTGCCGACCAGGACGGCAAGGCCATTTGCGTTTATGGTGGACCGATCAAGACCGAGGAGCTGATCAGCGGGGTCGACTACATCATGCACGCTCAAACCCACCGGTGGCAGGAGATGGGGGCCGGCAACTACGGTCCGATGAAAGGCATGATAACCGGGCGGTTGAAGTTCAAGGGCCCGAAGTGGGAAGCCATGAAAAACATGGGCCCGTTCACGAGCTTTCTCCAGCTGGCGGGAGAAGTGCCCTCCGACGCCTCGGTCTGTCCCGAGGAAAGCACGAGTTAGGAGCACTCACATGCAACAGGTTCTGGCACGGGGCCCGAATTTCGTCTACGCCGAGGAGTTTCTTCGCGCTCGACACGGTGAGGACAGGTGGCGGCAGATTCTCGCCGCCCTGCCACCGGCGGCAGCCGAGGTCTGGAGTGACAATCTGCTCGTCACCGGTACCTATCCGTTCCAGGCCTTCAAGGACATGCTCGCGACTCTCGAGAAGGTCATGGAAGCGATTCCCGAAGAAGAAACCGCCCGGATGTACGAGTACATCGCCGATCGCAGTCTGACCACGGTCCACAAGTTCTTTTTTCGTTTCGCAGACCCCTCGTTCGTCATCAAGCGCTACCCAATGCTCTGGCAGCGCTTCTTTCTGGCGGGAGAGGTCCGCGTGCCGAACGCCGAGAAGGGCCACGCCGAACTCGAGTTCGAGCTGCCCGAGATCTTTCTCGACTGGCTTCCACCGGCCTGCGCCGGATACTCGAAACGAGCTGTCGAGCTCGCGGGTGCCAGCGATTTCAGGCTCTCCGAGTCGAGTCGTCGCGCCCTGGGCGACGGCCTTCACCTGATGAGCTACGAACTCTCCTGGAAAGAATAGAAAAGGGACCGCCTACGATTCAGCGCTGTCTTCGTAGGCTTGGGCCAGGGCGCAGATATTCTTGCCCAGCTCGAGCTCCGAGGCCTTGCTCTCGCCGACCTCCAGCAGGCCGGCATTGACCCGCTTGATGTCGATGTACTCCTTCGGGAACTTGGGCAGGCTCGCCAGGATGTAGGCGACGAACTCTTCTTCCGACTTCCGGGCCATCTGCAGTCCCTCGTTGGATTGGATCAGTTCGCCGAGGTTGCCTGCGAACAAGCCGCTATCGCCGGCCTCGCCCAATCCACTAAAGTGGGCGGGAAGGACCAGCGTCGACTCCGGCAGCTCGAGCAAGCGCCGCAGCGAGGCGTAGTGCAGCGGTGCCCAGGTGTCGCCGTGCCCTCCCAGATCCGGTCTGGCGATCGACTGGATGAAAATGCTGTCGCCGGTGAAGAGATACCGGCCGTTCCAGAGAAAAGCGACGTTGCCGAGCGTGTGCCCGGGAATGTGGAGCGTCTCTATCGTCTTGCCGCCGACCGTGAAGGTCTGGCCGTCTTTGAGATAGCGGTAGCCGATCTTCGCCGGCAGGACGTCGAGAGGATGAATCCCATCGTAGGGATGCAAATGATAGGGAACTTCGAGCTTCGCGGCGAGCTCGGGACCGCCGCTTATGTGATCGGCGTGACCATGAGTGTCCAGTACCAGTTCAATCTCGAAACGCTTGGCTTCCGCCAGGGCGACATAGTGGTCGATGTGGCGTAGTGGGTCGATGACGATGGCCTTGCCACCGCTTACGACGACGTAGCTCAAGCAGCCTCTTGCCGGACGGGTGACCTGATAGACCGTCGCGTCCCCTGCCACTACGGGTTTGATGTCGTAGTAGTCACCCCACGCTACCGTGCCGCCAGTCAGGTTGTAGGCCTCGAAGTCAAGCTGCCGCAGGGCCTCGGCGACGAACTCCGAGGTGTCGCCCTTCGCGCAGACTGCCAGAATAGGAACGTTACGCGGCAGCTTGTCGGCGGTTCCGGCTTCCAGGAACGCCTTGAAGGAGTCGGTTACCTCATCAAACTCGTCGAACTCGAGCATCTCGTAGTACGGCAAGTTGACCGTCGGCAGCGCCTTCTTGCCTTCGATCTGCCACGCTTCGAACTCGTCCTCGGCCCGAACGTCGAAAACGAAGAAGTCCTGGCTGCTATCGAGTTTCGTGTGGAGTTCTTGAGCGGACCATTCGGTACTGGTGGCTGTGTCGGTACTCATGTTCGAGGCTCCTTGGCTCTGCAACGAATCGATCCGGGGACGGCCTCAGGCGTACTTGGCGAGCAGGCTGGCCATGTCGGAGAGACGATCTTCAATCTCGGGTGTATGGCCGCTGCCGAGCTTGGCCCTGAACGCGCACGCAATCAGCTCGTAGAAGGCCTTGTTGAGCGCCCCCCGGGCTGCGGCCAACTGTTGCGCGACCAGCTCACAGTCCTTGCCCGACTCGATCATCTTCTGCACACCCCGTAGCTGGCCCTCGACTCGAGCCAGGCGACTGAGTAGTTTCTTCCGTTCGGCCTCGGTTGCAAAGACCTCGGCTTCGATGGCAGCTACCGGCATGTGGCCTCCTGGTTCGAAGAATTGGGTGTTTTGAGCCTCAGATGAACAGACTCGCCTTAGAGGTCAAGGCGTCCCCTAGAAAACTGGCGACTCCACCCGCTTCGAGCCCGTCGAAAGACGATACTATACCCAGTATAGTATTGTCAACCCATCTGCTGGCCCAGGGGCCAAGCCCTGAGCCCGGCCCCCTTGAAGGATCAAATAAAAATGAGCTGCGCGCCGGCGCTCTTGTCGTAGAAGTCCATGGCGGAGATCACGTCCTCAACCTGCGACACGAGGTCTTTTGTCTCCAACTTGAACATGTCCATGGCCATCCGGCAGCCATAGAGCCTCGCTCCGCTGTCACTCAAGATCTCGATCATCTCCCGCACTGGAGGAATCTCGAGCTTGCCCATCTCCTTTTTCATCATCAGGCTCGCCAGGGTCTCCATGCCGGGCAGACCGCCGATCATGGTGGGAATCGGCATGGACGGGTTACCGACGGTGGCGGTGTGAAGATGGTCGATCTTCTTCTCGGTCACGATGTCCAGGCCCCAGAAGGTGAAGAACAGGGTCGCGTCAATTCCCGACATTCTCGCCGCGTTGGCCAGAATCAGGCCCGGATAGGCCATATCGAGGGTTCCTTTCGAGCAGATGATGCTCACCGCCTCGATGGGCTTGCGTTCGGGCTTCTGTATGTCGTCGGAAAGAACGGTATCGACAGTGGGTCGTTCGAGGGTAGCTGTAGGCACTTTGTCTCCTTGTTTCGATTCGAGGTCAGATGCAACCTTGCGGCTTGGGCAGGCCCGACACCTTGGCGGCGAGTTTTCCGGGACCCTTGGGGAAGAGCTGATAGAGCTCCTTCATGTTGACGCTGGAGAGCTTCGAGATACGACGCAGACCGGGAGGGGTGCCTTGCTCTTCCGCGTCCTTGCGGCAAAAGTCGATGACCTCCCAGTGCTTCTCGGTCAGCGGGCCGATTCCGGCTTCGGTCGCAAGCGCTTCGGCGATTTCCTTGCTCCACTGGCCACTATCGACCAGGAAGCCCTCTTCGTTCACTTCTACTTCATGTCCTGCGTAGTTGACCGCTGGCATTCCTCTTTGACCTCCTTGCGCCCCGTATTAGATTACGCGGCTTTTTCGTGGGTTTGTTTCGGAGCGCTCGGACCGCCTGGCGCTTTGATGCTCTTTTTACCGACCATCGACATCCGATTCGAGATCGGCATGGGTCGCGCCGGTAGAAGGGCATTCCAATAGAGCCATCGGAACGAGAGCTTGCCGATGTGATTGAGTCGGCTTTCGCCGAGCAGTTTGAACGGGCCGACCGCCGGCAGGGGGTAGTGTCCCGGCAACGGCTCGGTGTAGTAGTTGAAGTCGATCAGAAGTGCCTTGCCGTCACCGCTCTCGATGAAGCAATTGGCATGGCCGTCGGAGCCCCTGTGGAGCTCCTCGCCGCGGATCGAGCGCATGACGTGCTCGGCCACGACCTCGCTTTGAAAGTGCGCCACCGAACCGGCCTTGGAGGTGGGCACATTGGCGGCGTCCCCGAGCACGAAGATGTTGTCGTGGCCGGCGGCCTGTAGCGTGTGGTTATCGGTCGGCACGAAGCCCAGCTCGTCACCCAACCCGGACTTCTCTACCACCTCGGCTCCCATGTGCGTCGGTACGGTCACGAGCAGGTCGTAGTTGACCTCGCGATCGTCGTACGAGCGCAGAATCCGCGAATCACCATCGACCTCGCCCGTGTTGAACTCGGTCTCGAGCGAGATCCCCTTCTCGTCCAGCATGTAGCCCAGGACGTCCGAGCAGGCCGGCTTGGTGAAGGCGCCGTCAAGCGGCGTGACATAGACCAGCTCCACTTGGTCGCGAATGCCTCGCTTCTTGAAGAAGTCATCCGCCAGAAAGAGAAACTCGAGCGGCGCTACCGGGCATTTGATCGGCATCTCGACGATGTTGACCACGAGTCTCCCGCGCTCGAACGTCGCCAGGGTGTCACGCAGCCGCTGCGCACCTTCGAGGGTATAGAAATCATGAATCGCTTTGCCCCAGTGTTCTCCCGTGAGGCCCGGAGTCTCTTCCGGGCAGATCCTCGAGCCCGTAGCAATTACCAGCTGATCGAAGTGCTGCCGATCGTGTCCCGAGAACGCCACCGTGCGCTCGTCGAGATCGATCTCCTCGACCCGCTTTTCTATCCAGTGGATGCCGGGCGCCAGTGTCTTCTCGCGCCTTCGGATCATCTTGGCTTCGTCGCGCGCACCGAACGGCAGGAAGAGCAGCCCCGGCTGGTAGAGATGCTCGGCTTCGGGATCGACGACCGTTGTCTGCCAGCCGCCGGGCAACTTGCTCCGAAGATGATTCGCCACCATCGTGCCCGCGGTTCCCGCTCCTAGGATGACTAGATCTTTCATCGGATTCTCCTGTGGACCCTTTCCAGCACTTGCGTCGAATCCATTTGTAGCAACCAGAAAACGCTCGTGGCACACCCGGCAGGGTGGTGAGCCGCGTTTTTCTCCGGTAGTCGCACAGACCACCCCAAGGGGTGGGCGGCACCGATACCCCCGCGGGTATCGGCCGGCCGGGCACCCCACAGAAGTAACTGGCGTCGAAGCAAAGCGGCGCTCCTCCCTCACCAATCCATCAGGGTAGGGGCTGTCGCTACCCGGCCACAGCTGGCAGAGAACGATCTTCCCTTTCACAATCATGGACAGGAGAATTGCCATGAAACGACGCCGAAAAGCACCTCCCAAGCTCTCGGGCATGCGCCCGGAATCGCTCATGATGAGCTACGGCTATCGGCCGGAAGACTCCGAAGGAGCCGTCAAGCCTCCGGTCTTTCAAACCTCCACTTTCGTATTCCGCTCGGCGGAAGAGGGCAAGGAATTCTTCTCCTGGGCCTACGGGCTCGAAGAACGAGACCCGCTGAAGCCCATGGGACTGATCTACAGCCGGCTCAACAACCCCGACCTCGAGATCCTCGAGGATCGCCTGAACCTCTGGGATGGAGCCGAAGAAAGTGCCGTTTTCGGCTCGGGCATGGCCGCAATCTCGACGACCTTGCTCGCATTGGTGCCGGTCGCGACCTCAGTTATTTTCTCCCGCCCGGTCTACGGCGGCACCGACTACTTGATGGAACACATCCTCCCCAGCTTCGGTATACCGACCCGCGAGTTCCCGGCCGGCGGAGACCCGACGCTACTGGAGGAGATCTGCCGGGAGCTCGAAGCTCAGGGGACCCCGTGCCGCATGGTTTTCCTGGAAACCCCGGCCAACCCGACGATCACCCTGGCCGATATCGAAGGCAGCGCGCGCGTGGCACACGAATTCGGAGCTCTGTGCGCGGTAGACAACACGTTCCTGGGCCCGCTCTACCAGAGTCCACTCAGGCACGGAGCCGACCTGGTCCTCTACTCGGCGACGAAATACCTGGGCGGACACTGTGATCTTCTGGCCGGTGCCGCGCTCGGATCGGTGGAGCTGATCGAGAAGATCAAGGCCCTACGGACGATTCTCGGCACCATGCTCGACCCTCACTCGGCGTGGCTGATGCTGAGATCCCTCGAGACGGCGAAGCTGCGCATGACCTGCGCCCGCAAGAACGCCGAGAAGGTGGCCGCCTGGTTGGTAGAACACCCGCAGATCTCCAGGGTGCACTTCGCGGGTTATCCGGAGACCGAGTCGCAGAAGGAGATCTACCGGCGCCAGTGCACGGGCCCGGGCGGCGTTATCGCGTTCGAGATCGACCGCGCGGGAGAAAAAGAAGCGTTCCAGTTTCTGAACGCGGTTCGGATGATCAAGCTCGCCGTCAGCCTGGGCGGCACCGAGTCTCTGATCGAGCACCCGTCCACCATGACCCACTCGGATATCCCGGTCGACGAGCAACTCGCTATCGGCATCACCGCCGGGCTGGTTCGACTCTCCGTCGGCATCGAGCACCACGACGACATCATCGCTGATCTCGCCTACGCGCTCGATCAGATCGACGTAGCAGAACCGGTGTCCGCGACCGCAGAGACGGGCTAAGCGGCCGCTTCGAGCAGTTCCTCGTCTTTGGCCAGCACCACGATGCGCGACCAGCGCCCGCGCGGCCAGCTCCCCAGGAACTCGACCACTCGATGGGGCGTGTTACCCAGCTCGGAGAAGTCGCTGAAGCGGTCGTGCAGCGTGAATGCACCCACGGATCGCTGGTGCATCAAGTCGAGCAGTTCTTCGAGGAAATGCCCGATCGACCAGTGGAATCCGATAGCGAAGAAAGAGTAGATGAAATCGTACGGACCCGGTAGGTCGGCGAGGCTGCTGCCCATGGTCTGGGCGTCGAAGATCTCGAAGTTCTCGATCTGGTTATAAGTCAGAATCGACCTGAGCATCTCGAGGTTGCCGCAGAAGGAGTCGTCGAATCGAGGACCTGCCTTGGTGTACTTGGTCGAGCTCCCGGTGCCCTCGTAGAGATGGAAGGGCACCGACTGCCAACTCATGAGCTTCTTGAAGAATATCGTCGAGCGGCCCAGACCAGGACCGATGTCTAGCACCCTGGACGGAGTCAGGCCTTTGACATAGGGCTCGAGAGCCCGGTACTCGCCCCAACAGAGCCCGTTCTGATTCAACTCCCAGAACCTGCGTGACTTCTCCTCGCCGACGCGCAGGTGAAACTGGGGGGATATCAACTTGATGGTATCGACCAGCTCCGGGGTCAGGGTCGGGGCGTCGAAGAGGAGTCTTTCGGCGGCAAGAGAGGGTTCGAGCTCGCGCAGTGAATGGCCCAGCTCGAGCTTCTTGCGGAACTGAGTATGGAGCCGGCTCACGAACCGCTTCACGCCTTGGCGTCTCATCAGAGACGCAGGCTATCGCAGCCGGGCTCGCAGATCGAAGGGTTAAGGCCCAGGCCGTGGCCAAGCGACTCAAGGGAGTACGGACCCCGACGTCGACGGTCCGATTCGGAAGACCTTCAGGCGGGGCAGGAACGAACCATCCTGCAATCTTGTTCCGGTTCGGGAAACCAACACGAGCTCCAGAAAACTCAGCGGCATGGTTGCATTCGAGCGATGAACGCGGTTCACCAGCATTCGATCGGGCGGCACCGAACCGTGCCCCGCAGCCGCCGCGTAGGCCGCGAGAACCGGATCGAGATCCGTGGTGATGAGGTAGCGACAGTTCCAGTCGTCAAGCCGTCGCAACACCTCGCGATCCGATCCGGGAGGCGCCGTATAGACCCACGATTGGCGATCGAACCCGTAGCCGAAGTTGTCGGCAATCGCGGGTCGCCCGACAAGCAGCGTGACCAGATGCCCGAGCGACCAAGGCGCCAGGACCGCCGGGACCTCGCCGGCCTCTACACCGCTGAGAGCAAAGGGCGCGACATCGGGCGGATCGAGAGCCGCGAGCGTTTCGAGCGTCCAGAAGACGTCGTTGCCTGCAGCGGCCTCGATGCGCACCTGCCGCGCCAATCGGGGAACCGTCGGCGCGAATGCCAGGAGCATCAGGGCCACGGCTGCAAACCGCCCCCAAGCGGCCTTTCGCGCGAGCTTCACGACCGCGTCGGCAAGCACGACGGCCACCATAATCACGAGGTAATAGACATATCGGCGCTGTGACAGCGCCATGGCGGCTACCGCCAGAACCGCGATCAGCGGCAGCGCCAGGCGGCGGCGCTCGTCCGGGTGTCTCCAGAGCCGATAGGCCCACCAACCGGCCACCCAGGGCACCACCAGCAGCCCACCCGATAGCTCCCGCAGCGGGCGACCGAGGCCCGAGCCGAAAAGGGGTCGGTACTCGAAGATCAGACTCAGCCACTCCTTGGGATATACATCGTAGCCGCCGGCGACCAGCTCTCCGCCCGAGGTCGCCGACAGCAAATGGCGAACGCCACCCGCAATCGGCGGCCAGACGAGGGCGACGGTGGATCCCACTGCGACGGCAGCGACGAAACCCCACCGATGCAAACCGACGAGACCGACGAGACCGGCCCACAGGGCCAGAAAAACCGGCTGGAAACGACCGAAAGAAACATAGCTGACCGGCCCCGGGTACCCCCAGGCAAAGACTGCGACAACCCCGGAGGCCAGCAACAGAGCCATCGCCGTCGGCAGCGAGCGCCGAGCCAGAACCGCAGCCAGAGCCACGATGGGCACCAAGAACACCGCACCCTGCCACACGAGCACCGCGCCGGCCAGGGTGAGGCCGCCAAGTACGATGTCGGACCAATTGTCGGCCAGCGCCCAATCGCCGGTGAAGATTCGAGAGAATGCAGCCAAGACCAGTACTAGCGCCAGAGCCTCCGCATAGTGCTGATCGGCGTGACCGAAGCTCGACCAGACGACCGCCGCTGGGAGCATGGCGTAAAAGATCGCAGCCCAGCGAGCCTCGACGTGGCCGATCGATCTCCGCACGAACAGAAACAGGGGCCAGATCGTCGCGGCCCCGAGGAGCGGCGGTACCAGAGCCGCGACCAGGGTCACTTCCGCAAGCTCGGCGCCGGCTCCGAAAAGCAAGCGCGCAATCGCAGCGATGCCAAAGTCGAAACCCGGAGGCCAAATCCAGATGGCGCCCTCGGGATGATGCAGGTATGGATCAAAGGCCGGCACTCGCGGGAAGTTCGCGAGCGTAGCCATCGCTCGGCGCAAGTGGCCGTAGTCGTCCATCGACACCAACCGCAGGCCGTCGCGGGTCATCGCCGGCAAAGTCAGGAAACGCAGCGCCAGCCCCGCTACAAGGGCGCCGAGAACCGAATAGACGTCCAAGCGTCGACGAGCAGGCACCCGGGCCTTGGGTGCGGCTACCACCGCTTCATCCTGTCGATTGACGCCGCTTGCCACTGGCTTTCTCTAGCTGGAGCCAACCAAGGTTGTCACAGCCGGCAACCCCCCGAGAACCACTCCTCTCCGCACCGGCCCGATTCGGCCAGAAGATCTACGGCTTGAGGTAGATGTGGGTAATCCAGAAATTGCTGCCGGTCTGCGCGACGCCGACGCCGGCCCTGCGAAAGCGCTCCGCGAGCATCACGCCTCGGTGCTCGGGACTCGCCATCAGCTGCTGGTGCGCACGACCGGCCGGATTGCTGGAATCGCTGACCAGGGCGAGGTTTTCTCCGGCCGCTGAGAAAGACACCCCATGAGCCTTGAGGCGTTTGCGCAGGCCGTTGCCGTCCGGATCGGTGTGTGAGAAAAAGCCTCGGTCGCGCATTGCCTCACTATGCTCGCGCGCAATCCGGCTGAGCTGATCGTCGAACGTCACCTGCGGAACACCCTCTTCGCCCCGGGCGCTGTTGATGAGCTGGAAGCTCTGGTCTTCGACTACCGCCACGCTGAGAACTTGGGGATCGGTCGGGCTGTTGCCTCCACCACCGCACGCGACCAGGAACGCCAGAGCCAGAAGCAAGATCAGAAGAAACGGCGGCGCAAACCACAAGGAGGCCGGGATCTCGGTAGGCAGCGCAATCGCTTGGGCTGGTCTCGCCTGTCTGGTCTTCATGCCTATCATCCGTTTGCCTGTCGACAGGCTAGACAGATCCAGCCCCTTCCGCTGTGACAAGGCTCACAAAGCAAGGCGGATTCAGCTAGTAAGGACCGCCGAGGTCGGTGATCAGAGGCTTTGTCTTGACCGCCAGTCCCAGGCCATCTCCCACGGGCAGCACCAGAGAATCGAGTTGAGGATGCATCGAGAAGTAGCCGTTGAACGTACGCAGGATCTCGGCCTCTTCGTCCTCTTCGTCCACGTCTTCCGGAGGCTCGGCCACCTGTCCTTTCCAGAGGAGGTTGTCGATGACCACCAGGCCCCCGACGCGCGCGAGCTGCAGGCTGAAATCCAGGAGGCGAGGATAGTCGCGCTTGTCGGAATCAAGGTAGATCAGATCGAACGGAGGTTGAAGTCCCCGCATTACGTCGAGCGCCTCTCCCGGCAGCAACTGAACCCGGTGCTCGACCTCGGCCCGCTCCAGGAAGCCCTTGGCGATTGCGATGCGGGCCGGATCTCTCTCGAGCCCGGTCACGTGCACGGTGTCGCCGCCGCGCGCCATCCAAATCGTCCCGTAGCCGATGGCCGCGCCAACTTCCAGAACGCGCGCCGCCCCGGTAGCCCGCACCAGCATCTGAAGCACCAGGCCGACTTCCGGGTCGGAGATCGGTATGTCCTCGGCCGCCGCGTAGGATTCCATCTCCTGCAGCAGCTCGTCTCGTGGCGGCAGTAGGCGCTCCAGGTACGCGGCCTGGTCGGTTCGAAGGATGGCGTCCGCGCGGTCTTTCATGCCTCTGAAGCTGCCGTGCGCTAGAGTACGGTGAAGCGGAGGGCGGGGCAAGCTTGGAGGTTCATAGGATGACTCGGCGTTTTTCTCCAGTTCTGATGTCGGCGGCAGCCCTGCTCGTTCTGGGCCATACGGCGCCGTCCTTTTCCCAGGAGGACGCGGCACAAGAGGTGGCCCCGGCGCTCAACATCTCGGCGATCCATATCGAACCGGCCAATCCGGCCGCGGACACCCTCTGTCGACTCCGAGTCGAGATCGAAAACTCCGACGAGCGAATTGCGACACAGCTGGGGTTCACCGTCACGATCAACGGCCAGAAGCTGCCGGTCTACGAAAGCCATCTCTTCATGTTTCCGCTTTCGCCCCAAGGCAAGAGCGAGCTGCCGCTCTACAACTTCTGGAGTACCGAAACGTCACGACCTGAGCCGGCCAACGGCAAGCTCGAGATCCAGGTCACCCTGCGTGAAGCGCGCTGGATGAAGATTGCCACGGAAGATGATACCGAAACCTGGACGCCACTCGGCGACGTGGCCGGACTGCCGGTGAGCGCCTCGGTCACGCTCGCGATGGCCAAGGACGGCGGCTAAAGACGACCGGCGGTCCTTAGTCCGAAGACCAGGACAGCCCCTCGAGAGCCACAGTGCGGCTCTGGTCCCCTTCTTGCGACATCAGGTGGTAGTTCGCCGTGAAGCTGACCTCACACTCGGCCGGTCCCGCTTCCTCCGCTTCGCCTCGCTCCGGGAGCGCGATTGGAAGCTCGACAGAGTGGCTACCCGGGCCGGAGACCTGGACCGCGGCATCGCCACAGGTCGTGGTCACCGATACGCTTTGCTCGACCGCGCCCTCCTTCATTACCGGTTCCTGAAGCGCGCCGCCGCCCTCCGGAATACCCACGTTGAGCCAGAGCTTGCCGGCACTGGTCAGCCCTCCCAACCGGACGACTCCATCCTCGGTCAGCCACCGTCGCGCGAGAATCTGGAGGTCGGTGCCACCCTCCACCGGCATCCAACTGGACGAGAAGAAGAACTGAGGCATCTTCGGTCCCGAATCCACCACCGATACCGTTGCAACTTCGTACTCGCCGTCGCCGATTTCGGCGCCGGTATTCTCCAGGAGCCAGCGGTTGCCCTCCATGTCGTAGAGGCCGCTGGTGAGCTTGTATCGGCCCTTCTCCAGAGGGGGCGCAAGCGCCGACTGATAGATCGGGACTTTGTAGGCAAGCTCTCCTCCGAGCTTCCAGGCGGCCGGCAGCTCATGGTCAAACGTCCGAACAATGTCTCCGTGGGAATCCAGCAGGTGAACGAAGACGCGCGGTTGGCCGGCCAGCCCTTCGAGAGCTCGCTTCATTTCCCAGGCGAACTCCATTTCCACCACCTGTGGATAACCAAGCTGGATCTCGCCGGCTCCCGTGCCGAGCCGTCCCACCGGGTCGGGCTGCTGCGCACACCCGGCCACCGCCAGTCCGGTCGCCAAAACGACAATCAACAGACTACGTAGATGAACTCCTTGGCTTATCATGGGGTCTCCTTAGTTGACCTCTCAGGCGCAGTTCTCATCCTAGGACAGTCCGCCGATCATGGCCAGCCCGTGAACAGGGTCGGTCCACTTGCTAGACTCGCAGCGCCGCTGAATTCGAGTCAGTCTATGGGGTAAATGACACCGGTGAACCTGGAGATCCTCCTTCTCGTCGGAATCATTCTCTTCGCGCTAGCGGCCTTCGTGCGCGAGTGGCTCCCGATGGACGTCGTTTCGCTGGCCTGTCTCGGTTTGCTACTGCTCTTCGGGCTGGTCACGCCGGAAGAGGCCATCTCCGGGTTCAGCAATCCGGCCGTGATCACGGTGATGATGATGTTCATCTTGAGCGCCGGTTTGGTCGACAGCGGCCTGGTGACCCGGCTCGCCTACCGAATCTCCGATTGGACCGGAGGCGGTCATTGGAAACCGGCTCTTCTGCTGCTCCTGCTCACCGGACTGGTATCGGCTTTTCTCAACAACACCGCCGCGGTCGCGGTACTGATGCCGGTGGCCATTCACCTCTCCCGTCACCATCGCTTCAGCCCTTCCCGACTGCTGATGCCGTTGTCGTTCGTGGCGATCTTCGGAGGAACGGCAACCTTGGTCGGTACCTCGACCAACCTACTGGTGAGCTCTCTCGCGCCTCAACATGGGCTCGCACCGTTTTCGATGTTCGAGTTCCTGCCGTTGGGCTCGGTGCTCTTCGCGATCGGGTTCGTTTACGTGGCCTTGGTGCCGATGCGGCTTCTGGAGCCTCGCAGCCTCGCCTCGAGCCTGACTCGAAAGTACCATCTCGACGGGTTCCTGACCGAGCTCAAAGTGGCGCCGAGCTCAAAGCTCGTCAATAGAACCGTAGTCGAAGAGCACATCAGCGAGCGCTACGAGATGACCGTGCTCGAAATCCTCAGAGGGAAGAAGAAAATCTCGGCGGAGATTCGCAATACACCGCTGCGAGTCGACGACGTGCTTCTCGTTCGCGGAGCCGTCGAAGACATCGTGGCCTTCAAGGAAAAGGAAGGCCTGCTGCTCCTGACCGATATCAAGCTCAGCGACGCTGACCTGAACGACCAGCATACGGTTCTGGCCGAATTGCAGCTGTCTCCGGTCTCGCGCCTGACCGGCGACACGCTACGTGAGATCAACTTCCGTCGCCAGTACGGAGCCTTCGTGCTCGCGCTCAATCGCACCGGAGATCTGATTCGAGACAAACTCGCGTCCATTCCGCTCAAGGCCTGGGACACCTTGCTGGTTTTCGGTCCGAAATCACGCGTCGAGGCGCTCTCTGACGTTGAAGACTTCATTTCGCTCGGCGAGCGCCAGGTTCGCCTGCGACTAGCGAGGCGTTGGTGGATATGCGCCGCGACCATTCCGGTCGTCGTCATTCTGGCCGCGGCTGGGATCATGCCGATTCTCAAGTCCGCGATCCTCGGAACCGTCTTTCTGCTGTTGACCCGTACGATCACGATACGACAGGCCTATCGCGGCATTGACTGGACCGTGATTTTCCTGTTGGCGGCTATCCTGCCGCTCGGATTGGCCATGGAGAACACCGGACTCGCCGCTCTAATCTCTTCGTGGATCGAGCCCTTCGGCATGCGCTACGGGCCTCATGCCCTACTTTCGCTGCTCTACGTCGCGACAACGGCTTTGACCTCGATGTTCTCCAACAACGCCACCGCGATTCTCATGGTCCCGATCGCGATCGGAGCCGCTTCGAATCTGGGGGTCGACGCCAAGCCTTTCTTGATGGCGATCGCCTATGGCGCATCGACCAGTTTCATGACCCCGGTGGGCTACCAGACCAACGCGATGGTCTCGGGACCAGGCGCCTACCGTTTCAACGACTTCTTCAAGTTTGGCGGTCCCCTGACCTTGATCTTCTGGCTGGTCGCGACCTGGCTGATCCCCGTCTTTTGGCCGTTTCAACCCTAGGCCGCCCGGCCTACAAGCCACTCGCCAGCAGCTGTTCGACCCGAGCTTCGACCATCTCCAAAGCGACCTTGTTCTCGCCTCCCTGGGGCACGATCACGTCGGCCCACCGTTTCGACGGCTCGACGAACTCCAGATGCATCGGCCTTACGCTGTCCATGTACTGCTGGATCACGCTTTCGAGCGTGCGCCCCCGCTCGCGAATGTCGCGCTCGAGCCGACGGATGAAACGCTCGTCCGCCGCCGTGTCGACGAAGATCTTGAAATCCAGCAGCGATCGCAAAATCGGCTCGACAAAAAGCAAGATGCCCTCGAGAAGAATCACGGGACGCGCCTCGACACGTATGGATTCCCTGGTTCGCCGATGCTCGACGAAGTCGTAGACCGGTACGTCGACTCCCTGCCCCCGCTTGAGCCTGCGCACGTGGTCCACCAGGAGGTCGTTGTCGAGAGCGTCGGGGTGATCGAAGTTGTGCGCCTCCAGCTGCTCGGCGCTCTCCCACTCTATGTCTCGGTAGTAGGCATCCTGAGCAAGAAACGAGATGCGGTCGGGCCCCACGGATTCGAGCAAAGCGCGGGCAACCGTGGTCTTTCCAGATCCCGTTCCGCCCGCCACACCGAGAGCAACAGCATGGTTCATCCTGTCTGCGACTGTATCCAAGTTCGCGCTTTCCTCGCCTCAAACGTGCCTGGGCAGCTCGATCAGGGAATCGATGGTCACATCGGCCGCCGGACCGCCGCCGTCGTCGGTGCGCAGCCAGATGGTCCTAACGCCGGCCGCTCTACCGGCAACGATATCGATCGGACGCCGATCACCGACCATGACCGCGGCGCCCGGGCCGATTCCGAGATCCGACAGGGCTCGGCGAACCATGGCCGGCGACGGCTTGCGGTGCTGCTCGTCGTAGCTGAAGTACATGCGATCGAAGTACGGCGTCAGGCCCCGGAGCCTCAGAAGGCGGGCGTAGAGTGCTCCCGGCAGCGCAACGTTGGAGATTATCGCCATCCGATGGCCGCGGCCGCGGAGCTCTTCGAGAACCTCGCGGACTTCAGGCAAGAGCTCGATCTGTTCGGCCAGCGGCCGAAACCAGAGGCTCAGCAGGGTCTTCGTCGGTGTCCGCAGACCCCTGCCGGCGAGCTTGCGCAACCTCCTGAGGTGAGGCGCCCAGTCCGCCTCGCGGCCGAGCTCGTAACGGCGATCATACTCGTGGCGCCAGGGGCCAAAGAGAGTCCGTTCGAGATCTTCTTCACTGAGCCCCGCGCCGCGTTGATTCAGAAAGCGCAGCAAGGCCTCCCGCCCGCGCCAGTCGAGTTTTCCGCGAGGCACCCCGGCACTGCCCTGGAAATCCAGCAGCACGCCGCCCATGTCGAAGAGTACCGCCTCGGTCTTCATTGAGCTTCGATCTCTCACTTGCGCTCGACGTCGGTGTGGGCCGCCCCCTAGTGCTGACAACCTGGACAATAGAACGTGCTGCGGTTGGACAGGGTTCTTCGCAGAATCGCTCGACCGCACCGGCGGCATGGCTCTCCCTCCCGACCATACACCTCGAGTGCCACCCGAAAATAGCCCGGGTTCCCCTCTCCGTCCGCAAAGTCGTTGAGCGTGGTTCCTCCCTGCTCGATAGCACTTCGCAGAACCTCGACGATGGCTGCGGCGAGAGCTTGCCAGCGCTCGAGCGCGATCCGCCCGGCCGCTCGCAGGGGGTGGATACCGGCGCGGAAGAGAGCTTCGCAAACGTAGATGTTGCCCACTCCCACGACATTCCGAGCATCCATTAGAAACGACTTGATCGGAGCCCGGCGACCGGCGGCGCGCTCGGCCAGCAGACGGCCCGAGAAGGCACCGGATAGCGGCTCGACGCCCAGATGGGCGAAGTGCCGGTCTCGATCGAGACTCTTGGTTTCGATCGACAAGACCAAACCAAAGCGCCGCGGATCCCGAAAACGAAGCTCCAACAAACTCCTCGGGCGCCCTCGCGGAGCGATCGAAAACGTCACGTGGTCGTGTTTGTGGCGTTTGCCAGCCGGAGACCCCAGCGTCAAGCGGCCGCTCATTCCGAGGTGAATCACCAGGGTGTGGCCGCCCTCGAGATCGACGAGCAGGTATTTGGAGCGCCGCCTCAGGCCCAGGACTCGCCGTTCGGCGCAGTGCCGGTCGAGGAGCCCGGCTCGTACCCGTTCGCGCAACCGAGCCTCATGAACCTTCACGGACCGGATCCTGCCGCCCGTCAGACGAGGCTCCAGACTCCGCTTCAGAACCTCGACTTCGGGAAGCTCGGGCACGGCTCGGATTGTACTGGGCTGCCGCCCTTGACAGCCGAGGCCCAAAAGGCGAAACTAAGGCGTAAATCAGAGATAACCATGCTCAGACAATGCGCCCTCGATCTCACGCCCACTCCGACACCGTATGGCAGGGCGGCCTTTGACCGTTGCGGCGAGGGCGTCGAATACCGTCTCTCCCGAGCCGCTGCAGCGATCGATCGAAGCTCCGTCCGTGGCCTCGGGCTCCTTGACGACCGAGCCGTTTGGAAGCTCGAGCCATACCGGGGCTCTGGGTTCGGTCTCTTGAACCCGTGCGCGCGGTCCCGCCCGGCGAGCCGCAGAGTCCTGGTCAGTGAGGGTCTGGCCGACACTCTTCGCCGTGAGCTGGCGCGCACCAACCACAGGACGCTCTCGGTCGCCATCGGTGATCGCTTCGAAGCCTATCCGACCGCCGAGGAGCGCTTCGCCGTCACCCGCTCGATCTTGGAGGTCCTCGCCGAAGCCAGCGGTATCGCACTCAAGCTCACGACTCGCTCTCCTCTCATCTTGCGCGACCAGGATCTTCTCGGACAGCTGGACTTGAATCACTCGATAACCGTGCACATGCCGATCGCCACGCTCGATGTGCGACTGGCAGCTCAGATGGAGCCGAATGCCTCCCCTCCGGCCGCCAGGCTCGAAATAGCCCGCCGCCTTTCACGGGACGGCATTGCGGTGATCATCCCCTGCCCGATCCTGCCGGGAATCAACAGCTCGGCGGACGAGCTCGATCCCCTGTTCGCCGCCGCCCGCCGAGCGGGAGCGATCGACGTGATCGCAGATGCTCGGCTCTCGAGCCCCAGGAATCGCCGCCGAGTCGCCGCCTGGCTGGAGCGGCACAAGTCGGATCGCTCGGCCATGGTCTTGAAGCTCATGACCAGCGGAGCTCCGGCCTCCCATTTCGGAACGCTCGAGCGCCTACGGCTGGCCCACGGCTTTCCGGCCCTTCGCTCCGGCCGGGGCTAGCTATCCGAACCGACGCCACCGGCCAATTCGGCCACAAAGGCGATCAGCGCGGTATTGGGCGAGGTCGACTTTCCCTTGAGGAGCTCCTCAGTCTCGGCAACCCTCGCCGGTAGCGCCGCCAGCCGCGCCGCCGGTAGCTGGCCGGCGACGAGATAGGCCCGGTGCAATCGGTAGGGATGGAGCGCCGCCAGCGGACTCGCGTCGCCCGACGGCAAGGCGGCTTGCAGCCTCGGCGCGATGCCGTCCTTGAACTTGCGGTAGTTCCTTTCTCCCGGCGCAACCAGCTTGGCCGAGAATGCTCCGGAAATGGCGGTGAGCTGACGGCAAAAACCGGCCACCAGGGACCAAAACGACAGTCGCGCCGCGATCGGATCCGGCGCGGCGACGAGATATCGGTCGAGCTTGGCCACCGCCTCTCCCGCGCCGGACGAGCCTCCGCTGCCGATGGCGTCGAGAATCGACCAGACGTCTTGCTCGCCGCGGTCCGCGATCGTGTCTCTGACCTGGGTCGCGGTGATCGAACCGCCCGCTGCCAGCGTAGCCAGCTTCCGGTACTCGGCTGCAAACCTCGAGCTGCTCTCGGTATCCGCGGCATCTCCGGCCCGTGAGAAGGCTCTTTCGTGCCGCAACGTTCGACTCGCCAGCTCCTCAACCGCCCGAGGCTCGATGCTCGCGCCGGTTTCGCGTTCGAGCTCAGCGACCAGCGGCTCGAGCCCTTCCCAGCCCTTACGACCGGAGGTCACCTGCGTGAGTTGCACGAACGCACCCCGGGCGGCCAGAACGGCGGCCAGAGGATGCTCTTTCGCCACCGAGCTTTCCGCGAGCACTAGAAAATGTCCGTCGGGAAGCCCGCGGCTGAGCAAGTCCCCCAACCCCGCGAGAGCATCGTCGGAAGCGCCCAGGATCTCGCCCTGACGCCCGGCCTCGACCAGGGCCTCGAGCTCGGCTCGCAGTTTGGTGACTTCCTTCTTGGGCCGCCCGCGACGACGGTTGCGCTTCATCGCGGGCCCCCCGGCTAGGGCCCAATCCGGCAGCTGAGAGATCGCGGCCTCGGCCGGTCCGCCATAGGGGTCGATCTGAAAGAGCCGCAGTGCTTGAAAGAGCCGCACCGCCGCGCGACGCTCCCCCGGACTCAGATCGGCAGCCTCTCCCGGGCCCCGCGTTGCTATCGGCAGCGCCTTGGCCGCGTCGTCGATCAATGACGCCGCCGCGTCTCGATCCGCCAGGAGAGCGGTATCGACGGCGACGATCACCTTGCCGGAAGAAAAAAGCGAGAATGTCTGAAGATCCGCGAGCATGGCGGCTATGTCCTCGGGACGTTTACGCACCTCGGGCCTGGTGCCGGAGATCTCGGCGAGCCGCTCGCCCAGGCGCATAGCCGCCGGCTCAGACACGACACGGTCGCCGGCGATCAGATAAAGCGGGCTGGTCGCATCAGAACCGATCGACGCGACCAGCGTCTCGAAGTCGAGCATCCTCCGGCCTCTCTCCAGTCGCAGCTAGGATTCTTTGGGTTGCCAGCCCTGGTCGTAGATCGCTTGGGCCGGCGCTAACCGCACTCCCAGCTCGTCTGCCGAGAATGCCTCCTCGGCAAAATCCAGCTCGACCGAGTTCCAGGAACCGCACTCCTCACAGCGATCGTGCCAATCCGGCGTGTGCGCGCCGCATGCCCGGCAGACAAACTCTCCGGTACTGGCTCCGGATCTCTGCGCGCAGGCGAGATATGACTGCATCGCAAGTTCAATCTCGCCCCTGCGCTGGCGCACCTTACCCATCAGAAAGTGGAATGAAGGCGACTCCTCGAGATCTTCGGACAAGCTCTCGAGAACCTTGCAGGCTTCGTCGTGCATCTCGAGCCGGTAGTAGAGCCGACCGAGAAAGAACCGGGGGAGCAGATCGTTCTCTCCCACGTCCCGCAACGCGTGCAGTGTCGAAATCGCCTCGAGCGGCTGCTCGCGCTCGATGAAATGGTCTTCGATGCGCAGGAGGAACACCGGGCTGCCCATGACCTCGAATCCTCTCCGCCAGGCAGCGACCGCCGCGTCCGGCTCGTCCCGCACCAGCTCGACTTCGCCCTTCAGGATGAGGGCCGGGACGAAGCGGGACTCCTCCTCCAAAATGCCGTCGAGTAGCTCGTCGGCCTCTTCGAGGCGGTCCTCATTGAGCAATGTCACGGTTCGCTGGTAGGTCAGACCGGTTCGAACTGCCGCCTCCTTCTCGAGCTCCGACACGTCGCCGGCCTCGGCGATCAGAGCTTCGATCTTCTCCTGCGCCCGCATCGCCTCTCGCCAATCGAGCTGGCTGAGGAGCTTGTTCCTCTTGCGCCTGAGCCCTCGGAGCCCTTGCCCCGAGAAATCACGAAGTATGCGATCGAGCACCTGCTCGGCAACTTCGTACTCCCCACGGGCCGAGTAATCTTCGGCCAGCTGGTAGAGCACCGCCACACTGCGCGGGTAGAGCACCGAGGCCCGCCGGTGGATCTCCAGAGCCTCCTCCGCTCGCCCCTGGCTCCTCAAGACCTCGCCATAGCGCACGAGGGTGGAGAAATCCTCGGGACGCTCGGCGAGCAGCCCCTCGAGCTCGGAGGACGCCTTCCCCCAGAGACCGTCGCTCTGATAGTCCACCGCGCGTCGAAAGCTGTGGTCGAGACTCTTAGCTTCGCGCTCTCGACGGCGCGCGCGCCGGCTGGCCAAGTCCTTTTTCAGGGTCTGGGTCAGAAGGACTGCGACCGTGGGCAGGAAACCGAGAAGAAAAGCCACGATCAGCGCCCAGGCCAGCGACACCGAGACCTTCGGCGTCACGACGAACCGGGTCGCCAGCAGGTCGATATTGAGATTGGAGATGTAGGAGACCGCTACGACAGCTACGACTGCAAGTAGGACTCCGAGGAATGTCCGAAATCGCATCTCCAGCTGCCTGTGGCGTTTGCTCAGTCGAGCAAAATACCCTGTTCGGCCTGCTCCTGACAGTCAATACAGTACCGTGCCCACGGAACCGCCTGCAACCGCTTGGCCGGAATCTTCTCCTCGCAGTGGTTGCATTGGCCGAAGTCGCCGCCATCCAGACGCTCCAAGGCGTGTTCGACCTCGAGCAGGGCGTCGCGCTCACTGCCCGAGAGAGACAGCATGAACTCCCGGTTGTAGGCGTCATTTGCCCGGTCCACGAGATCTTCGGCGCCGGCATCGCTCAATTTCTGTCCGGCGCGCAGATCGTGAACGTAGAGATTCATGATCTGCTGGCGCTTCTCGCTGAGTCGTTTGCGGATTATCTCTATCTGTCGGCTGGCCATCTTCGCCGACTTTTTCTTGTTTCTTGTCGCTCTTGCCAACTGTCTTCTCCTCTCACTCGTAGGCCGTGAAGGCTCGTTTCGACCTTTCGAGGCTTACAACGGCTCGCGATGGTACTTCATTCCTCCCAGAATGGATAGGCCTCGGTAGAGCTGCTCGTAGAGCACTACCCTGGCCAGCTCGTGAGGCAGCGTCATGGCTCCGAACGACAGTGTTTCGTTGGCCCTTTCGAGCAAATCCGCGGCAATTCCCAAATCTGAGCCGACCACGAAGACCAAAGGCCTGCGATTCCCTTCCAGCCGCCGGCCGAGCCAGCGGGCAAGGTCCGACGAGGTTCTCTGCTTGCCGCGCGAGTCCAGGGCAATGAGATAGCTGCGCTCGGGAACTGCGGCCAGGATCGCCTTGCCTTCAGCCTCCAGTCGAGCCCGGCCCCGACCACCTGCCCGCACCGGCAGCTCCTCGATCGGCACTCGCCGCCGGATTCGGCTCAAATACCTGTCGCAGAGAGCCGTCCACTCATCGCGACGATGGCGCCCGGCCCAAATCGTGACAATTGCTGGTCTCATCTTGGCTTTCATCGACGAGCTCGGAATCCGGGTTATGGCTGCGCATTCTAGCTTTCGCGGCCTGAGGCGCTCCACTCGCTGCTATCATCGGCGGCCCATGGTCGCTCGCAGCAACTCCGAGGAGCACCGCAGAAAACGACGCAAACGCCTGTTTCGAGCCCTGCTACTCGGAAGCGCCGCAATCGGGGTCCCAGCCGCCGCCAATGCCATCATTGCCCGCCGTAACCGGCGCCTGGAAGCCCCCGGCTGGGGGCGAACGCACCGCTACGCCTGGAAGGCCGGCGAGGTCGCCTTCCAACGCCTGGGGAATGGTCCGCCCCTGGTCTGTCTGCACTCCTTCGGACCCGGACACGACGCCGAGGAATGGCACGAGTTGGCGGAGCGCCTGGCGAGCCGTTTCGAGGTCTTCGTGCCCGACTTCATCGGCTGGGGCAGATCGGAGAAACCTCGACTGCCCTACGACGGAGAGCTCTACATCGATCAGGTCGCCGACTTCCTCGAAGACGTAGTGGCCTCCAAGGCAGTGGTGCTCGCAGCCGGTCTGGGAGCAGCCTACGCCGTTCAGGTCGCACTGGACCGCCCCGAGGCGGTCCAGGCGCTCGGCTTGATCGTTCCCTCGGGCATCGCGCTGAGCGGCGAAGAGCCGGACGTGAAGGACGCTCTGGTCAATCGCATGCTACAGCTTCCAATCGTCGGCACCTCGGCCCTCAACCTCTACACCAGCCGTACCGCCATTGCCGGCCATCTGCGCAAAGATGCCTATGCCGCCGCGGACCGCGTTGACGCTCAGGTCATCGAGCATCACTATCACTCCAGCCACCAACCCGGTTCGCATCTGGCCTTGGCTGCATTTTTGAGCGGCTACCTGAACCATCGAATCGACGAGAACCTCGCGCGCCTCGACACACCGGTCTGGATCGCCTGGGGAAGACAGGCAACCATGCCGGCGGTCGAAGTCGCGGACCTGTGGCTGTCGCGCCTTCCCCACGCCGAGCTCGAGGTCTTCGAAGGAGCCGGTAACCTTCCTCACACCGAGATCCCGGCGCGCTTTCAGAAACCCCTGGAAGGTTTCCTGGCGCGGCACACCGAGCGAACCGACCCGATCTGACCGGACCGACACAGATCTGTTCAAGGAGAAGGAAAGAACACATGGCAGGAATCTTTAAGGCCTACGACGTTCGCGGTCTTTACCCCGAGCAAATCAACGAGGACATTGCCCGCAAGGTCGGGCTCGTTTTCCGGGCAGTGCTCGACCGCGACGAGCTCACCCGAAACCCCTCGGTCGTCGTGAGCTGTGACATGCGCACGCATAGCAGACCCCTTCAGGATGCGCTTGTGGATGGCTTGCTGACTTCCGGGCTTAGTGTGATCGATATTGGCCTGGCGACAACTCCGATGAACTACTTCGCCGTCGGGCACCTGAACGCGGCCGGCGGCATTCAAGTCACGGCCAGTCACAACCCGGCCGAGTACAACGGGCTCAAATTCAGCCGTCATGGCGCGCGGCCGGTCTCCGGCGATCACGGCATTCCTCTGCTCGAAAAGCTCGTCCAGAAGGAAGAGTTCGATGAGGCCCCGACCCGCGGCACCCTCACGACGAAGGACATCGCCTCCGAATACAGCGACCATGTGCTGTCGTTTCTGAAGTCCGAAACCCGTGGCCAATCGCTCCGCGTGGTGGTGGATGCGGCCAACGGCATGGGCGCGACGTATCGTGCTCACCTCGAGCGCCTGGGAATCGAGCTTGTTCCGCTCTATTTCGAGCTCGACGGTTCTTTTCCGAACCACGAAGCCAACCCACTGAAGCTCGAGAATCTCCGGGACCTGTCGGAACTGGTGATCAGCGAGAACGCGGATCTGGGCATCTCGTTCGACGGGGACGCCGATCGAGCAGCCTTCGTCGACGAGAAAGGCGAACCGGTGGGCAGCGACTTGGCGACGGCGCTCATCGGCGGCGAGCTGCTCACGCTTGCGCCCGGCAGCCACATCATCTATGACCTGCGCTCGTCACGCGCCGTGGCCGAATACATCCAGGAGAACGGTGGCATACCCGTACGAGAGCGCGTCGGTCACTCGTTCATCAAGGCCACGTTGCGACAGAAGGACGGGATCTTCGGCGGTGAACTGGCCGGGCACTACTACTTCCGGGACAACTACTACGCCGACTGCGCCTTGATGGCGGTTGTGGAGATGCTCAATCTGCTGCGAGACCGCAAGGCGCCTATGTCCGAGATTGTCGCCCCGCTGATGCGTTACGCCAAGAGCCCGGAAATCAACTTCACGGTTGAAGACAAAGCCGGCAAGATCGCCGAGATCGCCGAGCGCTACGCCGACGCCGAGGTCGACCATCTCGACGGCATTACGGTTCAGTACCCGGACTGGTGGTTCAACGTCCGCCCCTCGAACACCGAGCCCTACCTGCGGCTGGTGCTGGAAGCCGCGAACGACGCCGATCTGGCTCGACATCGCCAAGAGCTCGAAAGCCTCCTCGGCAGCCCGGTTTAGCACAGACAGCCGGCCGGCCGGACTGGTCGGGCCGGTCGGGCCGTTACCGGCCTCCTAGCGCCGGCCGCCCAGAAGGCCCGCCCGGTACAGAAAGTACAGGAGCTGTGCCAGGGTCGCGATCGCGGCGGCGACATAGGTCAGCGCGGCAGCGTTCAACACCCGGTCCATTCCTCCCCGCTCCCCCTCGAGCACAATGCCGGTCTCGACCGCCAGGCGCTTTGCGCGCGCCGTCGCGTCGAACTCGACGGGCAGAGTGACGAGCTGAAACAAAACTACCGCGGAGAACAGAACGGCCCCCAGGATGAATACCTTCATCCCGAAGGCCGGAGCTGCAGAGAGAAGAATGAGGCCTCCGAACATCGCCCAGTAACCCAACTTGGAGCCGATGTTGGCGGTCGGCACCAGGGCGGAGCGCAGCCAGAGCGGGGCATAGTTGCGGGCATGCTGGATCGCGTGTCCCGCCTCGTGACAGGCGACTCCCACCGCGGCGACCGAATTCGATGCATAGACCGGCTCCGAAAGAGCCAGCGTCTTGTTGATCGGGTTGTAGTGATCCGACAGGTAGCCACTCGTGCTGACCACCTTGACATCGGCGATGCCCGCCCTGTCCAGAAGGCGTTTAGCCGCCTGGGCTCCGGTCAGACCGTTCGCGGTGCCGACCTTGGAGTACTTGCCAAAGGTGCTCTTGGTTCTCCAGCTCGCCCACAGCGAGAGCAGCATGGGGGGAATGAAAAACAACAGATAGAGAGGGTCGAAAAACATGCGGATCCTTCCTAGCGATTCATGGCCCGAAGCCTTACCGGCTCCGAACGAGCTCAGTCCCTAGAACGAGAAACCTCGGCGGAGAATTCCGCGGCCCGGCAGCGATTCTAGCGGTCCGGAAGGAGACTCCGCCCCGGGGCCTGCAAAGAGCCTAGAGGAGCTGCATTCGCTCGTCGCCGAAAAGCAACGGCGCCATCGACGGCGCTTCCGGCACCGGGTCATCTTCGAGCGTGATCATGATCGCTTCGATCCCCTCGGGACGCCCACTCACGGTGAGCTCGATGGCCTCGTTGGCCTTGACCGCGAAGACCGGACCGGGCGTCTCACCGCTTTCGGTGACGAACCAGACCGTGTACTTGCGCCCGCGGGGGCACGGACCCAGGCCCTCGATTCTCAGGAACCACTCGTCTTTGACGGGGTGCATGACCACCATGCCTCGGGCCGCGGTTGCGGGACTGCCCTCGGGGGGACTCAAGGCGCAAAACTCCGCGCCGGGGGCCGTCACCAAGGCGAGCCTTGACCGGACCTCGGCCAGCATCCCTTGCGACGTCGCCAGGGCCGCCGTGACGGATTGGGCGCGCTCCAATTCGTTCGAGAGCTCGGCGATTTGAAACTGCTGGTCCCGCACTTGGATCACCAGCCAGCCGGTAACGGCCATCATGGCCACGGCGATGCTCGCGGCCAGCGGCAGGAGCCAGTTCGGTCTGCTCGCGACCGATCCGGCCGTCCGCGCGGGAATCGAAGTCGTGGCTCGTGGGCTCGCGGCACGCTCCCGATCCGCGGCTGCCTCGCGCTCGACCGCCGCGAGAATCCGATCTTTGACCTCGGCCGATGGCGGCACTTCGGGCAGTGCCCTAGGCAGGAGGCCGAGAACCTCGACATACTCGCGGTGAAACTCGGATCCCAACTCTCCACCGAGAAGCTCGTCAGGGACTCGCGAGTCGAGCAGTTCCAGAATCAGGCGCTCTTGCGATTCGTCCCGGTCGTTGTCTCGTTCAGTCACAGCAAATCCTCTACTTCATCCTTGAGCGCGATCCGCAGTTTCTTCATAGCCAGCAGTGTTCTTGTCTTCACGGTCCCCAATGGTGTGCCCGTCACCTCCGATACCTCGCGTTGCGTCATTCCCCGGTAGTAGGCCATCTCGAGCACCTCTCTCTGTTCTTCGGGCAGTTCGGCCAGCGCCCGTGCCAGGCGATTGTGGCGCTCCTCCATCAGTACGTTGCCCAGGCCCTCTGGGGATGCATGAATACGAGGATTCTCCCGCTGAGCCTCTCTCGCGGTACGAAGTTTCACATTCCGGCTCCTGAGCCTGTCGATCGAGCGGCTCCTGGCTATCAGAACCAACCACGTCGACACGGAGGACCGGCTCCGCTGGTAGCGAGACGCTTGCTTCCAGACCTGAACGAATACCTCCTGAAGTACCTCTTCGGCGTCCGAGGGATTTCCCAGGATCTTGGTCGCCAGCCCGAGCAGCATGCCGGAGAAGCGGTCGTAGAGCTCGGAAAGAGATTCCGAATCGCCGTCGGCGATACGTTCGACGAGCTCCTCCTCCGGCGGTCTCATCTTGCCCTTCTTGCGTTCGCCAGAGGCTTCCATACAAAGTAACGAAAGCGGTCGCTACGATAGCATGACGACAATGTTCGAGTCCCCCGCGACGCCGATTGCCGTCATTGGCGCAGCTGCGGCAACCGCGGAAGTCGCCGCGCTTGCCGCCGAGGTCGGCCGCGAGATAGCCGGCCGCGGTGGCGTTGTCATCTGTGGAGGTCGGGGCGGCGTTATGGAGCACTCGGCGCGCGGGGCCACCGAAGCGGGCGGCGTCGCGATCGGCATTCTGCCGGGACGGCGCGGAGAAGAAGTCCCGAACGACTACCTCGAGCACAGGATCTTTACCGGCATCGGCCAGGCGCGAAACCAGGTCATCGTCCTCTCGGCTGTCGCGGTCATCGCCGTGAGCGGGGGTTGGGGAACGCTGTCTGAGATCGCCCTCGCGCTCAAGCACCGAGTGCCGGTGGTCCTGCTCTCGGGCCTCGAAGTTCGCCCACCCGACGGCCGCGAAGAAGCGCTGCTCTTTCGAGCCCAGACTCCCGCTGAGGCCGTCGCCATCGCGTTTGACAACGCCAGGAGACCTTCATGAGCAACGGCCCGAAGCCTCGGCCCAACCAGAGACCGGCCATACGGGTGATAATGATGCCGCGCGACACCAACGCGGTGGGGACGATCTTCGGCGGGATCATCCTCTCCTACATCGACCAGGCCGGCGCCGTGGAGGCCCACCGCATCTGCCATGGGATTCTCGTGACCGTCGCGATGCACGCCGTCGAATTCCACGAGCCGGTTTTCGTCGGCGACCTCGTCAGCTTCTATGCCGATGTCCTCAAGGTCGGCAGGACCTCGATTCAGATCAAAGTCGTGGTCGAGGCGGAGCGTCGGATTCGCGGCAACAAGAAAGTGACGGTCACCGAGGCCGAGGTTGTCTACGTTCATGTCGACCGCCAAGGAAACCCGATTCCGATCGAGCCCAAGGACCCAGCCGACGGCTAGCAGTTCCGGCTTCAGGCGGCTGCACCGGGCTCGGCCAACGCCTGTCGAGCCCCAGCCGGAGCTCAGTCGCTCTCGTACGGAACGTAGCAGTCGCGGCAGCGAGCCTCGTAGGCCTCGACGTCACCGACCAGTACCTGGTCGTCGCCACCCGCGATGCGCTGACTGTAGACCGCCGCGGAGCCACACTGAACGCAAACGGCATGCGTCTTGTCGACGTACTCGGCCAGGGCCATGATGGCCGGCATCGGACCGAAGGGTCGGCGCATGTAGTCCTGGTCCAGCCCGGCGACCACTACCCTGACTCCATCATCGGCAAGCTCGGTGACCAGGTCGACCAGGCCGGAGTCGAAGAACTGCGCTTCGTCGATTCCTACCACGTCGACCTGGGGATCAACTGCCCGGCGCAGCGCCGCGCTATCGACGACGGACTCGGCGGCCACTTCTCGGGAATCCCGAGTAACCAGAACCTCCGGTGGATGCCTCGAGTCGGTGATGGGTTTGAACACCTGAATCCGCTGGCGCGCGATCCGCGCGCGAACCAGGCGGCGCACCAGCTCCTCGCTCTTGCCCGAGAACATGCCCCCGGTGATGACCTCAATGCGACCTCTCGAGCGATCGTGGAGCTTGCGGACGTTCATGGCCGGCCGGAATGTATCGCAGCCTCGGCCTGTTGTCATGCCTGAGGTCCATGGGGGCACAACACGTGATTTGACTTGGTCCTTTGCGCTGACTAAGGTTTCCAAAGGCCGTCATGGCCGGGAGCAGGACTATGAGCACAACCGAAACCACCACCGAACTCGAGATCACACCCGGATTCCCCATCAGTCTGACGCCCAAGGCCGTGCAGATGGTCAAGATGACCCGCGAAGCGGAGAATCTCGATGCCGAATCCGGACTTCGCGTCGCCGTGCGCGGTGGCGGCTGCAGCGGTTTCGAATACGCCCTCGATTTCGAGCTCGAGCCCCGGGATACCGATTGCGTGCACGAGTTCGAGGGTCTCAAGGTATTCGTGGACCCGGTGAGCGCCCGCTATCTCACCGGCACCGAGATCGACTACCTGCTTGGCCCCGCCGGTTCGGGCTTTAAGTTCAACAACCCTAAGGCCACCGGCAGCTGCGGCTGCGGCTCGTCGTTTTCGGTCTAGCGCCCCCGCTCCAAGAGCCCCTGGGCACCGAAAGGGAGCTCGACCAGCCGGCATGGGCCGGCCGGTGTCGACAACTCGGAGCCGGGCTCGGCCTTGTGGTGCACGATCGCGAGGCCGATCGGCCGGCGCGCGGCCGGCGAATAGGCGACGCTGTTCATGACCCCGACGACCTCGTCGCTCCAGGTGAGCTCGATTCCCGAAGCCGGCCCGGAGCCGGCGGGAAAGACCAGGCCCCGCAGGCTGCGGTTGACCTTGCCGCGAAAGTGGATTCTGGCAACGACCTCCTGGCCGAGGTAGCAGCCCTTCTCGTAGCTCACCGCCCAGTCCTCGATCCCTGTCTCCTGGGGAAAGCTGCTCTCGCCGCCGATGTCCGGGCCGAAGTCGAGCCCGAACCAGGGCACGCCTTTTTCGATTCGTACGGCCGCGAGCGCGGCTGCATGCACGGACCGCGCCCCGGCCCTTTTGAGTGCGTCGAGCACCGAAGTTACGGATTCGCCCGACCCGCCGAGCGCCCAAGCCGGAACCCCGAGGCGTCGGTCGGACCGGATCAGAAGCCGGCCGCCGCGAGTCTCGACGACCATGCCGCTCCAGTCAGTGCCATCGAGGGGCTCTCCCAAGACCTCGGCCAGCTTGCCGCCCGCTTCGGGCCCCGCTACGGCGCACATGCTGCAGTGCTCGAGCTCCTCGATTTCGACCTGGTCGGCCACCACGTACTTGCCCATGTGCCCTGCGATCGCCGTTCCCCGGCCCCGAGGCAATTCGATCCAGAGCTCCGAGTCCGACGCTAGAAAGGCGGCGTCCGAAATGATCTTGCCCTTCGGGTCGGTGAAAAAGCCGTAGGCACCCTGCCCAGGAAGTAACGAACGCAGATCACAGCTCACGAGACCATTGGCAAACCGCAGCCGATCGGCTCCGGTGAGCCGAAGCCAATCGGCGGAACGAGACTCAACGAGCGCGGCCTCTTCCAGCAGCGCGGCGTGTCCCTGCGCGAGAGCGGACTCGTTGGACGACGAGGAGTCAACGTGTTCCGGCACGAAGATCAGTCTAACTGGGAAGCACGACTATCTCAGGCAGAACTTCGAGATAGGATCATGGCCCCATGCCCTCGGCCGAGCTGTTTCGCCACCGCGTCCATGAGCGCAATCTCTTCGGCGTGGTTCACTTGCCCGAAGAAGAAGGCCTGAGGCCCGCGGTTGTGATCTGCCACGGCTTCAAGGGCTTCATGGACTGGGGGTTCTTTCCCTACCTGGCCGACCTCCTGGCCGATCGCGGCTATGTCGCGATTCGATTCAATCTCTCGGGCTCGGGAATGAAGCCCGGAGATGAGCTGGTCACCGATCCAGAGGCCTTCCGGACCGCCAGCTTCTCCAAGGACTTCGAGGAGCTCCGCTCGATCGTAGGCTCGGTCGGCAGGGACATTGCGCCACACGCCGCGGACCCCGACAACATAGCGATTATTGGACACAGCCGCGGCGGAGGAACCGCTCTGCTCACCGCGGCGGCGTCGCCCGTGAAGGCCTTGGTGACCTGGTCCGCGGTGTCGACATTCGACCGTCTGACCGATGAGGAACAGCGACACTGGCGCCTCGAGGGCTCGATCCCGATCGTCAACGCAAGAACCGGACAGGAGCTGGCACTCGGCACCGAGGTGCTCGACGATCTCGAGGCCCATCGATCTCGTCTCGATTTGGTGTCGGCAGCAACTGCGCGCCAGGCCCCATGGCTGATTATCCACGGAGACGACGACGAGACCGTCCCGGTCGAGGAGGCCGAAGCCCTGGCGGCGGCGGCCAGACCGCCGGTATCGCTGCTGCGCATCTCTGGTGCCTCGCACACTTTCGGCGTCTCACACCCGTTTGCCGGACCCACGCCACAGCTGATCGAGGCCATGAACGCCACCCAAAGCTGGCTGAGACGCCACCTGAAGTAGGATCCCGACGGATTCGGGTGGAACGAGGAGTCTTTATGGATATGCATTTTGAGGGTGTGATCTTCCACACCCATGCGGATGAGCTCGAGCGGCGTCTCGGGCATGACTTTCCGCCCTTTGCCGTACTGGACGTGCGACCGCAAACCGACCACGCAAGAAGGCGGATCCGGGGCAGCATTAGTATCGACGCCGACCATCTGGAACAGCTTCCCGAGGGCACCGATATGGCCACGGAGTTCTTCGTTGTCGGTACCGGACACGCCGACGCTGCGGTCCGCCGCGCAGCACTAGCGCTCAAAGGGATCGGGGCTCGCCGGGTCGTCGAGGTAACCGGCGGCTATTACGAATGGCGGCGCAGGGGCTTGCCCGAGGAGACCGGTCAGACCGCGGCCTAGGCGCGCCCTCAGCCCGCTAGCTCACCGCCCAGTCCCTGGACTGCAATGACCTCGTAGCCGTCGCCCACCGCACGCATTCTTACCCGAACCTCCCGTCGCACGGCGGTCTCGAGGTCCATTGGCCGGCGGACGGTCATCAAGAAGGAGCACAAGTAGACCCCGGGCTCGGACGGATCTTCCTTGCCCCTGTGCTCCCGCAGGCCGTCGATCAGATCGCGCTGTTCGACGAAAGACTCCTCGAGGGTCTTCCGCACACCGGGACTGATGGAGTAGCTGCTCACTTTGGGCCCTCTCGGGAAATCAGATCGAGGAGCCGGTCGGCGTCGAGCTGCGCCAGCGTCGGCACCACCAAATCGGCGCCCGCGGCCTGCAGTTCTGTCTGGCTGGTGCTCCCCGTCGCCACACCCACTGAGACCATCTCCCATGCCCGGGCACAGTCCACATCGAGTGTGGTGTCTCCAATAATAACCGTATCTCCCCTGCGAATCGCTCTTCCAAGCCGCCTTTCCGCTCTCTCCCGGGCCATCGGCGGCAGAGTGCTGCGATCGGGGTGACCGTCGCCGAAAGCCCCGACAGCGAAGTATTGATCCAGACCGAACCGCGCCAGTTTGATCGCGGCGGCGACTTCCCAGTTGCCGGTTTGCAGCCCCAGAACGATCGTAGGATCCTCAGCCAACTCGTCGAGAAGCTCGAACACGCCGGGAAGCACGGTCATGCTGGACGCATCGAGCATGTCACCCAGCATCTTGAAGTAGCGTTTCTGCACGTCCTGTAGGCCCGACTCGATCTCCCTTGCCGGTTTGCCGGCAAGGGACAGAAGCTCGTAAGCGATCTGATGATCTGTCTTGCCTGCGAAACTGTAGTCGTCGATCGGGCCCGCAGTTCCGAACACACGCTCGAGCGCGAGCCCGAAGACACTCAGCTCGCGCCGCGCAATCGACAGAAGCGTACCGTCGATATCGAAAAGCACGAGCTTGGCTAACGCCATTTGGGCGGCGCCTTGGTCTCGAGAAACGTCGTGATGCCGTGACGGCAATCGTCGGTATCGCGCGCCCGAGCGTTCGCCTCGGCCGCAGTCTCCAGAGCCTCGGCGAGAGGGCGGCCGGTCACCTCGAGCAGCAGGGATTTGGTGCGCGCGATCGACTCCGAGCTTGCCCGCTCGAGGATCTGTTCCGCCAATGCCTTCGCCTCCTGCCGAGCTCTCCCGCGCGCCACGACGCGATTGACGAGACCCAGTTCGAGAGCTTCCGAGGCACTCACGAATTCGGGGTTGAGCAGAACCTCTCGCACATCCGCCCCCTTGAGCCGCAGCGGCAGAAACGTTGCGACCAGTGCCGCCACGAAACCGATTCGTACCTCGCTGTACATGAAACGGGCGTTGTCCTCGGCAACCACGAAGTCGTGTGCCGTCGCGAGACCGCAGCCGCCTGCAACACAGGCACCCTGAACCCCCGCCACCGTCAGCGCCGGCTGCCGGAGCACCGCCTCGAACAGATCTTTGATTGCATGCGAGTCCGCCAGATTCGATTCGTGCCCGGCATCTCGCAGAGACCGCAGGTGGTTCAGATCGGCACCCGCGGAGAAGTGCTTGCCTTCTGCCACCAGGAGAACCGCTCGCACGCCCTCGGAGCGAAGATCGCGACGGTAGGTTGCCCTCAGGCGCTCGATCAGATCGGGTGACAGGGCATTGGCTCGGCTCGGCTCGTTGAGCTCCAGCCACAGCAGGTCGCCCTCTCGGGTCTCGTTGAGCGTCGTCAGTTCGCCGGCCTTCCCCGAAGCTACCGAATCAGCGACCAGAATACGCTGAAGATGCCGACAAAACCGATCACGACGTAGACCACCGCCGTCCACGGATTGGGGTCGCCACTGAGCATCTCGGCAGTAAAGCCCTGCACGAAGACCCCCAGCAGGCCGGCTCCCAGGAACTGGAGAAAGACGTTTCTGCGATTGCGCCCACTGGCTCTGAGCCGCTGGGCCGCATACTGGACATCGGCTTTCAACACGATGGGGTGCTCGCGAGCCCTGGCGGCAGCTACCGCGTCTCGTATCACTCGCTCGCCATAACGGCGCATGTACTGAACCGCCAGATCGCGAGCGTTCTCGTGAAATCGAACGTCAGGCTCTTCGCCCAAAAGGGGTACCCGCACTGGCTATACCTCGTACTGCCGTGAAAAGCCGGTTCGAGCGCTGAGCTCTTCGGCGACGCCGCCAATCGCATCGCGCAGAATCTCCCGCTCTCTGGCATTGAGCTCGCGTGGTAACCGAACGCCGCCGGATACCTGGATCATGGTCAACAGGATCCCGAGCAGCATGACCATACCGAGGCTGAACAGGGTGATCGCGATCACCTCGCTTCGCGCCACCCAAGCCATCGGCAGCACCCTCACGAAAAGTGCGGCCACTCCGGTCGCCATGAGCATGGAGAAAAGGCTGAACAGCACCGCCGCCCGGTTGGTTGGTGCGTGCAGAAAAAGACTGACCTGATCTCGGGCCTCTTCCAGCCGTTCGCCAACCGAAAGGTCACTGTCGGATTCGCCCCTGCCGAGCAGTCCTAGCAGCGAGCGCAGGAGCTCCTTCAGGCTCAGGTCCGCTTCGAGTCCCGCGCTGGCCTCGATCTCGGCACGGCGGATGGCCAGCTCGTCGAGGATGATCTTGCTCGGCGGCGGCGGATCGCCGACATAATCGGCCATCTGGGAGACCCTGCAACCGGCCTCCACCAGCGGTCCGACCTCGACGCCGGTGTCAACACCCAGACTCTCGAACATGCTGACCAGCTCCTCGGTAGCAATGTTCCCGACCGAATGCCGCACCGTGATCGCGCCGCCGATACCTCCAATCGACGAGTCGAAAATCCTCACTCCCGCCTGATAGGCGACGTAGGCGTTGGTCACGCCCAGCCCGCGCCGATCGTGGAGATGGACGCCGATGTGCTCGAGCCCGATGTGATCCTCGATCTGGCCAATGACCCGCTCGATATCCAGCGGCGTCGCCAGACCGTCCGTGTCCGAGAGCGCTACCGCTCCGCAACCCATGTCGATGAGTCGCCGGCAGATCGATTCCGTCAGTTCCAGCGGAGTTTCCTCGTTGGGCTGGCTCTTGTCCCTGAAAGCGTACGAGAGATAACCCCGCAGCTGGAAACCGTCACGCCGCGCCGCCTTCGCAACCTCCTCCGCCGCATCCAGGGCCTCGGCCACGGTCATGCGGGTATTGGCCTGCGAGTACGCTTCGGAAGCCGCCACGAACAAGGCCACCGTGTTCACTCGCTCGGCGTTGCGCAGAATCTCGTAGTACTCGAGCTTCGGTGCCAGCGCGGCGATCTGACCATCGTAAGGAGGCATTCTCTTCAAGAGCTCCGTGGTGTCCGCCATCGCGGGCACGACACGAGGGTTCACGAACGACCCGACCTCGATGTACGGAACTCCGGCGCGCACCAGCGCCTCCACGACTTGAAGCCGCGATTCCAGCGGAATCACGGCATGCCGATTCAGGATCTGCATGCCGTCGCGCAACGACACATCACATATCTGGACTTCCGACATCGTTCTCCTGCAGATGATACCGGACGATCCGAGGGCTCAGGAATCGTGCCGGCTATGTTTGCAGCACACCGGTCTTGAACTCGGCGACATGCGGATTGCGCGCGGCCGCCTCCAGGGAACGGGCAATGGTCTCCCGGGTTTCGCAGGGATCGATGATCGCGTCGACCCAGAGACGAGCTGCCGCGTAGCGCGGGTCTACCGCGTCTCGGTAGTGCCTCTGAATCTTCTCGAGCAGAGCCTCCTTTTCTTCCTCGGTGATCTCATCCGCGCCGTTCTTGACCTGGATCGAGAGCAGGGTCTTGGAGGCCTGCTCGCCCCCCATCACCGAAATCGCGGCGGAGGGCCACGCGTAGACGAAGCGCGCACCGTACGCCTTGCCACACATCGCATAGTTCCCGGCACCGAAGGAATTGCCGGTGAAAACCGTGATCTTGGGCACGACCGAGTTGGCAACGGCGTTCACCATCTTGGCGCCATCCTTGATGATTCCGCCCCGTTCGGCCCGGCTGCCGACCATGAAGCCGGTAACGTCCTGAAAGAACACCAGAGGAATCCCCTTCTGGTTGCAGAGCTCCACGAACCGCGCCCCCTTGTCGGCGGAATCGGAGTAGATCACGCCACCGATCTGGAGCTCCTTGTCGGCGGGCCCGGTGCCGGTTCTGCGCGACACGATCGAACGCTGGTTGGCCACGATCCCCACCGCCCACCCCTCGATCCAAGCGGTTCCGCAAAGAAGCGTTTTACCGTAGTTCGCCTTGAACTCGTCGAACTCGCTTCCGTCAAGGATCCGAGCGATCACCTCGTGAAAATCGTACGGCCGGGTCCGATCAATCGGCAGGAGGCCGTGTAGCTCCTCCACCGGATAGGCCGGCGCCGCCGGCTCACGCCGCGCGAAACCCGCGGTCTCAGGAGCCGCGAGCTGCGCGAACTGTCGCCGGATCGCAGCCAGGCACGATTGATCGTCGGGATGCCGGTGGTCGACGACACCGGACACGTCGCACTGAACGAGGGCGCCTCCGAGCTCCTGGTTGTCGATCTCCTCACCGATCGCCGCTTTCACCAGATGCGCCCCGGCCAGAAAAATCGAACCCGTGCCCTCGACGATGTGCGACTCGTCACTCATGATCGGCAAGTAGGCACCGCCCGCCACGCAGGGACCCATGATGGCCGCCATTTGGAAGATCCCTTCCGCGGACAATCGCGCGTTGTTGTAGAAGGCCCTGCCGAAGTGCTCCTTGTCGGGAAAGATCTCGTCCTGCATGGGCAGAAATACACCCGCGGAGTCGACCAGATAGATGATCGGAAGGCGATTCTCGAGGGCTATCTCCTGGGCTCTCAGGACCTTCTTACAGGTCAAGGGGAACCAGGCCCCGGCCTTGACGGTCGCGTCATTGGCGACAATCACACTGTCTCGGCCTGAAACCGTGCCCAGGCCCACAACCACGCCGGCCGCCGGGGCGCCGCCATGCTCCTCGTAGAAACCGTGCGCCACCCAGAGACCCAGCTCGAGGAATGCCGAACCTTCATCGCATAGGGCTCCGATTCGCTCACGGGCGCTGAGCTTCCCCTTCGCGGCCTGCCTCGCATGCCGCTCCGGCCCGCCGCCTTCGCGAATCACGTCCTCTTGCCGGCGCAGATCCTCGAGCCGCCCACGCCAATGCTCGTCGCGCTTGGCGTAGAGCTCGTTCTTGTTCAGAGTACTTTGGATTGCAGTCACAAGGCCTCCCTCTGCGGCACAAGGTTATCGAAAAAGCGTTGTAGCATCTCTTAATGAAAGTTCGTGTCCTGGCCTTCGCGACCGCGGCCGACGCATTGGGCAGCCGAGAGCTCGAGCTCGACGTCGAAGAGGGCACCACCGTGGGCAAGCTGCTCGCTCGACTGGAGGTCGAGGCCCCGGGGCTTGGACCGCTTCGCGACCGGCTTGCCGTTGCCGTTAACGGCGAGCTGGCGCCACCGGAAACGACTTTGACGGACTCTGCCGAGGTGGCGTTGCTGCCCCCGGTTTCGGGAGGCGACACGACACCCGTGCGACTGGTTTCGCGGCCCATTGACGCGAGCGAGGTCTCGATCCCCGACCCCACTTGCGGTGCCGAGGTGCTCTTTCTGGGTCGCGTTCGAAACCACAGCAGGGGCCGCGGTGTGACCAAGATCACCTACCAGGGATATCGAGCGATGGCCGAGGCCAGGCTGCTTGCCATTTGCCGCGACCTGTCGCGCGAAGGCACACAGCTTCGGATCGTTCACAGGCTGGGTGACGTCCCGGTGGGTGAGCTGAGCGTCGCCATTGCCGCCAGGGCTCCGCATCGCAGTGAGGCCTTTGCCGCATGCGCCCAGGCGCTCGAGCGGCTCAAACGCGAAACCCCGATCTGGAAGCTGGAGCACTACGACGACGGTTCGCTCGCCTGGCGAGAGGAAGAACCGCTTGCGGCCGGAACCGGCAGACCCGCCTCATCCGCCTGAGTTCGGACAAAGGCCACCAATCGCGAGTCCAGGTTCTCCCAGGAACGGCCCAACCGGTTCAGTAGCGCCTCGGCCGTGGCCGGCCGTCCTTCCGAGACATCGCGCAAGAATCCGCGAAACGCTGTGGCCAGGCCGGGTTCGGGCGAATCCAGCAACGAACGGACGAAGAACGAGGAGTGCCCGTAACGCAGAAAGCGACGCTCGTCGCGCTGAAACGCCTCCCAGTCGAGCCCGACCAACGACCGAAGCGCCTGCAACTCCCCCTCACTCACCGCTCGACCCAGCTCGATCACGGCTGCTTGACCGCCCTTGTATTCGGTTCGGGTGCCCGTGCGAACCGACGAGCCACCGAGCGTTCCCGGGAAGATTCGGAGCCCCTCGATTCGAGACTGCGCTAGATCGTCCGCCAGTCCCTCCTCCAGCCAGGGCGGGAGCGCCGGTCCCAGAGCGCGCTTGTTGAGAAGGTGAGTGAGCTCGTGAATCAGGGTTCCCGCAACCTCACTCCAGCCACGGCCCTCGGAATAGGTGGCCACCACTCCCGCACGGAGCATTCCTGGAACCGACACCTGAGGCACCTCGGACGCCGCTTCGAGAAACCGCAGATAGCTCGCCTCCGAAGCGAACAGAACCACCGCCTCCCGGGCCCCCGGGAGGGGCTCCACGTCGTAGCGGCTGACGTACACCGACTCGAGTTGAGCGGCTACTGCGGAGAGAAAGATCAAGAGGCCTCGGTTTTCTTCGTCCGTGTAGAGCCTGTAGGGCCCGAGCTTGTCCGGGCCTTTTGAATCCGCCAGCAATTCGGTTGCAGACGCCAGCACCTCCGGATCGGGTGGCCGCGACGGCAGCGGAAGAGGAGGCGCCGGCTCGCTGCCCAGGGGCGGCGGCTGGCCTGCGAGAGGTTCCCGGTACTCCGGAACAAAGACCCACCCTCTCAGGTCGTCGTACTCGACCTCGTACCAGTCCCCCTTCCGATCGAAAAGCTCGACGCTGGTGGCCGGCAGCGAGGCCAGCCGCGTCGATTGCTCGGAGGCCTCGGCAAAGAGAGTGCTGCCCTCCTCGACCAGGATTGTCGGCAGCACTTGACCCCGCCGGGAGGCGATCCGGTAGATGACCTCGACGCCGCCCTCCAGGTCCGTCTCCTCGGCCGGGGCAGGCGGCTGGCGATAGAGCTCGGCCAGGCGCTCGACCCAGGGACCGATGACCGCGGCCCTGGCCACCCTGTGGACCAGCCACGAGTCTGGAAACCGGGTGACGGCCGCCAGTCCCGCCAGCGCAATCACCAGCGCAAAGAGAAAGAGCTTGCCGAGGGGGTCGCGTCTCACCAGATCACCGCCCGTCCGAGCCTCCCGGGCTAGTACCGAGGCACACTCGAATCGACATCCAAGCTCCAGCGATCGATGCCACCGGCGAGATTCCAAACATCCGAGAATCCCTGGGCGCGCAGGAAACGAACCACCTGCGCCGAACGGGTCCCGTGGTGGCAGTACACCACCGAGCGCTGCTCGCGGTCGATCTCCTGCCACCGCTCGCCCAGTTCGTTCACCGGGAACCAAGCAGAGCCGTCGAGCCGGCAGATTTGTACCTCGACCGCCGTCCGCACGTCGAGCAGGGTCAGCGGCGATCCGTTTCGGAGCCACTCCTGGAGTCTCTCGGGAGTAATGTCCACCCCCTTCCCCGGAGTCTCCGAAACCGCGGGCTCGGTCTCGGACGTCGCGCAGGTCTCATCGTACTGCTCGAGCGCAGTTCGCGTGGGATTCGTGCCGCAAACCGAGCAGGCGTCGTCTCGAGGCAGGACGAGCTCGCGAAAGCCACCCGCGAGCGCGTCAAAGAGCAGCAGCCGTCCGACCAGCGGCCGGCCCTTACCCAAAAGCAGCTTCAAGGCCTCATTGGCCTGAAGTGATCCGATGACTCCGGGCAGAACACCCAGCACGCCCGCTTCGGCACACGACGGCACGGCTCCGGGAGGTGGCGGCTCGGGAAACAGGCAACGGTAGCAGGGACCTTCCTGCGCACAGAAGACCGAGACCTGTCCCTCGAATCTGAAGATGGAGCCGAAGACATCAGGCTTCCCCGCCAGCACACAGGCGTCGTTGACCAGATATCGCGTCGAGAAATTGTCGCTGCCATCGACGACCAGATCGTAGCTCGAGATCAAGTCCAAAGCGTTCGAAACATCGAACCGAAAGGCATGAGGTTCGACCGTGACGTGAGGATTGATTTCCTTGAGGCGCTCTGTCGCAACTTCGATCTTGGGCCGGCCGACATCACCGGCCGCATAGAGAATCTGGCGCTGAAGGTTGGTTTCGTCGACCTCGTCGAACTCGGCGACACCCAACGTGCCAACGCCCGCCGCCGCCAGGTAGAGCGCGGCCGGCGAGCCCAGGCCCCCAGCTCCGATGAGCAGCACTCTGCCCCGCTTGAGCTTCTCCTGCCCCTCGCGACCCACCTCGGGGAGGATCAGGTGGCGGCCGTACCGCCGAATCTCTTCGTGGGTCAAGGTTTCCTGACTTGGCTGCGATGTCTGGCTCGTCATGACTCAAGGCGATCGAAGTTCAGCGTTTCCTGGACAAACTCGCCGCCGCGGCGGCCCAGACGCCAGCTCTTGACCTCCGCCAGCTTGCCGCCGCGCATGCCGAGGATGACATAACACGTGTCCGGCCAAGCGTTACGGCGGTCGAGTGCACTCGGATGAGCCGAGCCGCTCGGGTGAGAATGATAGTAGCCCACGATCTCCAGTCCGTCCTCCCGAGCCTGGCGCTGCGCTTCCAAGATGGCCAGCGGCGCCACCTGGTATTCGTGCTTTCTTCGCTCCGTGGTCATGTTCTCGACCGGCATCGCATGGCATACGCGCGTCCGGCCGGACCCGGTTTCCGATCCGATCAGGATGCCGCAACATTCCTCAGGCAGACTCGCCTGGGCATGCCGAACCAGTTGCTCGAGAAGCTCTTCCGGCAGATCGAGAGACCGCCTGGCTTCGATCGGGCCGCCGCGTTCAGCCGAATCCAACGACAAAGGAGAGACCGATCGCAGCCAACGTCACGATGAGAATCACTACGGCTGCCACAGTGTGATCGAGTTTTTCGGGCAGCGAGGGATTGAGCATGCGAGCCAGCGCAAAACCACCGACGAAACCGCCCAGGTGAGCCCAGTTGTCGACGCCCGGCACGATCAACCCGAAAACGAAGAGCGCAATTGCATAGCCCCAGGCTTGGCGACCGAGATGCGCGGCGATACCGCGACGCCCGGCGTAGACCATTGCACCCAGTAGTCCGAACACCGCCGCTGACGCGCCGACGCTGATCGCGTAGGGAGACCCCCCCATGACAAAGGCCAGTGGATAGAGGTACGCACCACCGAAGGAGCTGGCCACGAAGCCAACCACCGACGAGATCAAGTAGATCAGGAGCATTCGTCCCGGCCCGTAGAGATGGGTAGTTGCCGGAGCCAACTGACGCACCCACATCATGTTGAAGAAGATGTGGAGCAGCCCCCCGTGCAGCCAGCCGGCCGTCAGAACCGTCCACCATCGGCCCGCCACCACCACCGGCAGAGCTCCGCTCGCACCAAGCCGCACCAGCGCCTCGCGCCCAGGCGACAGCAAACCGAAGAGCCCCTCGAAGCGGATCGCCGAAGGCTGAACCACGAGGCTCAGGACGTAGAGCACTATGCATCCCCAGACGATGAGGTGAGTGGCTCCATCCTCCAGATCCAGCCTGCGCAGGGCGCCCGCAAAACCCCACATTCCGGGGTTCTTCCGGCCACAGAACGGGCAGGCTTCCTGCTGAACCCCGACCAGCTTGCCACAGGAAGGGCAAACAACCGATCCGCTCGTCTGGCGGTTCAACAACTAGCCATCTTCCGTTTCGCCCCCGGGCGCATCGCCGGCCTCGGCGGCCTCGAGATCGGCAACAATTTGGTTGACCTCGGTCTCGGCCTTGCGGATCTTCCCTCGACACAGATCCAAGAGACCGGTGGCCCTCTTGAGCTGACCGGCGAGCTCGTCGATGTCGGTCTCCTCGGCTTCGATTCGCTGCAAGATCTCCTCGAGTTCGGAGATCGCTTCACCGAAGCTGAGTTCGAGGTCTTTCTTTTTGGTATCGCTCTCTGGGCTCATCGGGACTCCACTCGACTATTGACTACTCCCCGGGCCAACTGCGTCTGAAGGCGGCTTCCGGGCGCAATATCCGTAGCTGCTCGCAACACCTTACCGTCTTCGTCACGAGTAATCGAGAACCCCCGGCGTAGCGTTCGCTCCGGTGAGAGCTGACGGCAAAGGCGCTCGAGGTTGGTCAAGGTGGCACTCTGGCGTCGCATCTCAGCGCGTGACGATCGACTTGCCCGAACTGCCAGCTGATCAACCTTCGCTTCGGCCTGGCGAACACGTACGGACGCCACGGCCCGGAGCTGCGATCTCTGGGCGCTCGAACGGCCAACCGCCGCGGCGAGACGCGCACCCGTGCCCGATCGAAGGCGGCGGACCAGCACGCTCAGCCGCGAAACACCTGCGGTCACCTGATAACGAGCCCTGGAGAACTCACGGCTCAGCCTCTGCAGGGACACACGCACCGCCGCGAGAGGTGCGCGAGCGCTTCTCACAACGCGCTCCGTGAGCTCCGTCAGACGCACGTCCGCGGAGCGCACTCGCGCGGCCAGGAACTCCGCCGCCTGGGCCGGAGTCTTGGTCTTCGTGTGGGCCACGAGGTCGGCCACGGCCTCGTCGATTTCGTGACCGAGGCCCGTAATCACCGGGACCCTGGCACGGGCGAGCTCTTCCGCG